>DAIOEQ010000207.1:0-4582 GCA_036746215.1 Prevotella sp. | reverse complement strand
GGCGGTAGCCCTTCTGGTCATTCCAGTGGCCGCGGGTGAAGTCGGGCACTGCCACAGGCATGCAGTTGTGGTCCATGGAGAGCGAGCCAAGCTCTGCGAGCGAGCACCACTCGGCCAGGTCGTAGACGTCCATGTCGAGGGGCAGGCCATGCTGCAGGCAGTAGACGAGGCGCGAGTCCTCGATGAAGTCCATGCCGCCGTGGCCGCCTACCTCCTTGGCCTTGGCGGTGTACTTGGTGACGAGCGGACTCTCATACTTCTTGTTGAGGGCCTGCATGTCGGTCTGGTTGAGGAAGGCCTCGCCATTGTAGTAGTTGTCGGAGGCCTGTATGCCGGCCTGCTTCAGGGCGTCGTTGTTGAGGGCGATGCCCTCTTGCGGATACTTGTTGGCGATGCCCTTTGTTCCCACGAGGTGGAACATGCGGCTGTAAGGCTGCGGTGTCATCACGTCGTGGACAATCTGGATGACCTTGCCTTGCTCCGTGCGCAGCATGGTGTTGGTGAGGTCGCCCTGGCGGAAGTTGTCCACCTTGTGGCCCAGGCGTTGCTCAGCCTTCTTCACGCCCGCAAAGCTCTTGGTGTCCATGGCCGAGAGCACGGTGAAACGGTCGCCGCGGTGTATGTTCATGACCTGTGCCACAGGGCCCAGGCCGTGGGTGGCGTAGACGTCGCCACGATACTTCATGTTGTAGTCGAGACGCCAGCCCAGCTTGTCGTTGGCGTCGCGCTTCCAGTAGGCGTCCCAGAAGGGATCGAGGTCGTGGCGGTAGGCGCCTTGCGCGAAGATGACGTCACCGAAGAGGCCCTTCTGTGCCATGTTGAGCGCGTTGAGCTCGAAGAAGTCGTAGCAGCAGTTCTCAAGCATCATGCAGTGGACGCGCTTCTGCTCGCTGAGGTTGATGAGCTTCCATATCTCCGTGAGGTTCATGGCCGATGGAACCTCGATGGCCACGTGCTTGCCGTGCTCCATGGCATACTCGGCCACGGGGAAGTGGTGCTCCCAGTCGACGGCGATGTAGATGAGGTCAACGTCGGGACGCTCGCAGAGCGCCTTGTAGCCCTCCTCGCCACTGTAGAGCGTTGCGGGCGGCAGGCTGGCCTTGCGCAGCAGCTCATTGCTGGCCTCGGCGCGATCGAGCTCATGGTCGCAGAGGCCCTTGATCTCCACGCCCTCCTGGTAGCACCAGCGGCGCACGGCGTCGTGGCCGCGCATGCCCAGGCCCACAAAGCCCACGCGCAGCACGGGGAGCTTGGCTGTGGCCAGGTTGAGCACGTCTTTCTGGCCCGCGGGACGCTCGGGCACCTCGGTCACGATGGTGCCGTCCTTGATTTGATAGGGCCAATTGAACTGTGCCATTGCCGTGACTGGCAACAGCAAGGCGGCGCAGACGACCGCCATGAATGTCTTTTTGAAGTTCATAATGGAATGTTTTATGAGGTTGTTGTCTTTTCAGGGGGGAGCATTGGGCCCAGGCCTATTGAGCCCATTAGGCCCATTAGGCCCATTAGGCATTTTGGGCCCATTGTGCCCATTGTGCCTATCGGATAGGCCTCATTATTGCGCGGCCAGCTCGCCCACGAAGGGGCGCAACACCTTGGCTGCCGGCTCCGCCCCTCGCTTGGAGAGGCGTATGTCCTCGCCCATGCCGCTGAGGATGGAAAACTGGTACTTGGGATTCTTGTCGAGTTGTCCGGCAAGGCTGATGGCCTGCTGTCGCTGGCTGTCGTCGCTTGGAGCGATGAGCGTGTGGGCGATGTCGCACATGTCAGCCACCTTCTCCACATAGGGCTGCAGCTCGTGCCAGAGCAGACGGTCGGACTCATTGTCCGAAGAGCCCATGGCGCTGAGGGCCTTGGCGTCGGCCTGCAGGCTGCGTAGCTCGTCGAGCAGAGCCTGTGTGGCGCGCTGATCGTGGCGGTTGGCTTTCCAGAGACGTATGTGGTCGGCCAGCGGCGTGTTGGTGTCATAGTGGCGCACGAGCGGCAGGAGGCGGAACGCGTTGTCGACGCGCTTGCCGAAGATGGCCTTGAGCGAGGCCATCCAAGAGGCGTCGTTGTCGAAGGCGGCACGGTTCCAGGCGTAGTCGGCTATGCTGTAAAGGGCAATCTTGCTGACCTCGCCCTGCTGCATGGGGTTGCTGATGAGCGTGTTGACACCCTTGAGGTCGGGATCGAGAGTGGCGTTGCGGTCGATGTGGGCCTCATCGTCGAAGTTGCGATACATGTCAAGCGGGAAAATCTTGTTCATGTCGTTGTCGTTGCAGGGGTAGTTCCACCACCAGGCCACATCGCGTCCAAGCCACGAGCTGACGAGGCTGGGATCCTCAGAGTTGGGCACGGTCCACACGGCGCGTCCGGTGATGTAGACGCAGACTTTCTTGGGCGTGGCGCTGAGTGCGCGGAAGAAACGCTCGCCCTGCTGACGGCTCACCCAAGAATAGGCGTAGAGCTGGGGCACGAAATGAAGAGGCTTCACCGTGTCGGCGGGCAGGGCCTTGCGACCATTCCACTCATGGTCAATCATCTGTTGCAACTGACTGACGCGCTGCGCGTTGAGGGCCAGCGTGGCCGAGTCGGACGGTACGCCGACATCATCCACGAAGACACCAAACTGGCGCACACCAAGGTCGTGCATGAGGCGCAACTTGCCCATCACGCGGTCGAGCACGTTGGTCTGCTTGGCGTCGGTAAAGGCGCCACCCGGATGGATGGCCCAGATGAAGTTGACCTTACTGCGATGGGCGGCGTCGGTGAGCTGGCGCATCATGCCCTCGGTGAGCATGCCCACCTCCTGTTGCTCCGGCGTGATGGTCTTGGGGTAAGCCTTGTCCCAATACTGTGAGTGGTAGGGGTCACTCTTGGCGCCATACATGTAAGTGTTCATCTTGTAGCGGGCCATGAAGCGGAAGAGGTCGGCGGTGACCTCGGCCGAATAGGGCACGCCGTAGTAGCCCTCGATGACGCCCCGATACTGCGTGTCGGCGAAATCGTAGATGTCCACGCAATCGAGGGACCCGTTCTTGGCCTGGTCGAGCATCTGCTCAAGCGAGGCCAGGCCGCAGAACACGGCATCGGTGGTCTCGCCCACAATGACCACCTCGGCTGTCTCGCCCTGCTGGCGCACGGCGAGGGCATGGCGGTCATAGCCTTTCTGTCCGAAGACGTCACGCTTGACGCCCAGTCTCTTGGCCTCGCGGTCGCCCTGGTCGCCGCTGGCGTTGACGCCCAGGAAGAGCGTGGAAACGCCCTTGGCGGCCTTGCGTGCCACGACAGGTGTCAAGCCATGCTCGGTCAGCACCTCCTTGGCGCGGCTCACGGTGTAGGCGTCGATGCCCGGCCCTGCCACCACGGTGACGCGGCCCGACAACTTGGCGCTGCCGTCGACGCGCTCCTGTTGCTGGGGAACGGGGCGTATGTCATAAACATTGCCTGCCACGGCCACGGCCGACAGCAGGCAGAGGATTACTCCCAAAATGGATTTGCGAAATGTCATATCGTTGCTTAGGTTATAATATCTCATTATCAGGTCGTCTGCAAAGGTAGGCAATATTTTCGGAAACGGTTCGCGATTTCCCACTTATTTTCAAGAATTTCGCACCCATGTTCCTGTTTGCGAGATATTGTTTCTCATGGGTTTCTCTCCATGGCCGCTTTAGGAATCGCATGGTTGCCTTATGGGACCATTCTTAGGCGATACCGAGCAGTTCAATCTCGAAGATGAGTGTGGACCCACCGGGTATGCCAGGTTGCGAGAACCTGCCGTAGCCCATCTCCGCGGGCAAGTAGATTTCCCATTTGTCGCCCACGCACATCTGTTGCATGGCCACAATCCATCCCTCGATGAGGTCGGACAGGCGGAAGGCTATGGGCGAGCCGCCGCGGCTGGAGTCGAACTTCTTGCCGTTGATGGTCCATCCCGTGTAGTGGGCGGTGACGATGCTGCGGCGTGAGGGATGACGTCCGTCGGCCTTGCCCTCCGCCAACACCTTATAATATATACCCTTGTCGAGTGCCTTCACGCCCTCCTCTTGCGCCTTGGCCTCCAACCATCGGCGGTTGGCCTCCGCATAAGCTTTCTTTACCATGATGTTGCTGTGATTGGTTTCTGACTGCAAAGAAAGTCAAAATCACTGAGATGCGCAAGCCTTTCCGCCTGTATTTTCCGCCATCGGGCTCTTTTGGCGGTCGGTGCGTGAGACAGGGCGCGTGATTTCGCAAAAATAGGCAGGGAAACGTTGTGAGTTTGCGGTTTTTGGGATATCTTTGCATGTCCATAGCCTTATGGCAAGGGTGGCTCTCGAATAGGCTACTTTTAAAATTCAAGTACGAATAAGCAATAGAAAGAAGATGAAGCATTTGGTTTACAACACCCAAGGCACATGCAGCAGCATGATAGACCTGACGGTGAGTGATGACAACGTGGTGGAGAGCGTGTCGTTTGTGGGCGGTTGCAACGGCAACTTGAAAGGCATTTCCCAACTGGTGAAAGGCATGCGGGCCGATGACGTGATCGCCCGCCTCAAGGGCACGCTGTGCGGCAACAAGGGCACGAGCTGCCCCGACCAGCTGTGCCGCGCGCTGG
>DAIOEQ010000206.1:0-4602 GCA_036746215.1 Prevotella sp. | reverse complement strand
CCCCCAATAACCGCCGCAAGCGCGCCACCACCCCCATCGACCCCACCTACGGACATCTGCAGCCGCAGGCCGTCGACGTGGAGAAGGTGGTGCTCGGCGCCCTGATGATCGACAAGGACGCCTTCTCCGTCGTCTCCGAGATACTGCGCCCAGAGACGTTCTATGAGCCGCAACACCAGAAAATCTACCAGGCCATTCAGACCCTCAACATGGCCCAGAACCCGGTGGACATCATGACCGTGACAAACGAACTGCAGAAGGAGGGCACCCTCGATGATGTGGGCGGACCCACCTATGTGGTGGACCTCACGGCCCACGTGGCCTCCTCGGCCCACATCGAGTATCACGCCAAGATCCTCCAACAGAAGTTCCTGGCCCGACAGCTCATCTCCTTCGCCTCGGTCATCGAGACCAAGGCCTTCGACCAGACGGTCGACGTCGACGACCTCATGCAGGAGGCGGAGTCGAATCTCTTCGAGTTGTCGCAGAAGAACATGCGCACCGACTACACGCAGATCGACCCCGTGCTCCGCCAGGCCATGGAAATCCTGCAGAAGGCCTCCTCGCAGAAAGGGGGACTCACGGGCATACCCTCGGGCTACACAGCGCTCGACAACATCACCTCGGGATGGCAGAAGAGTGACCTCGTCATCCTCGCCGGTCGACCCGCCATGGGTAAGACGTCGTTCGCGCTCTCCATCGCCAAGAACATCGCCGTGGACTACAAGGAGCCCATCGCCTTCTTCTCGTTGGAGATGAACAACGTGCAGCTCGTCAACCGCCTCATATCCAACGTCTGTGAGATCAAGGGCAGCAAGATCATGAACGGACAGCTCTATCCCGACGAGTGGCAACGCCTCGACAAGTACATGGCGCGCCTCACAGGCGCTCCCCTCTACATCGACGACACGCCGGGCATGTCCATCTTCGAGTTGCGCACCAAGGCGCGACGGCTGGTGCGAGAGAAGGGCGTCAAGATCATCATGATCGACTATCTGCAGCTCATGAACGCCAACGGCATGCGCTTCGGCAACCGTCAGGAGGAGGTCTCCACCATCTCGCGATCTCTCAAGGGACTGGCCAAGGAGCTCGACATACCCATCATAGCCCTCTCGCAGCTCAACCGTACGGTGGAAAACCGCGAGGGCCTCGAGGGCAAGCGCCCGCAGCTCAGCGACTTGCGTGAGTCGGGTGCCATCGAGCAGGACGCCGACATGGTGCTCTTCGTCCACCGACCTGAGTATTATCACATCTACCAGGACGACAAGGGCCACGACCTCCGCGGCAAGGCGCAAATCATCATTGCCAAGCACCGTAAGGGTGCCACGGGCGACGTGTTGCTGGCCTTCCAGGGCGAGTACACGCGCTTCCTCAATCCCGAGGACGCCGCGCCGGCTCCCCTGCCTGGTGACATGGGCGGCGAATACATCGGCTCGCGCATGAACAACGACGGAGCCGTGGCAGAGGACGACCCCCTGGGCCCGCCACCCGCCGCACCCCAATTCTGACTTCCGCAGGGTCCCTTAGGCTTAGGCTTGAGGGACCCTGCGGCTTATTGGGCCCTGATGGCCTATTATGCCTAATATGCCTAATGGGCCCATCCTGCCCATTATGCCCATTGAGCCCCTCCTGCCCACCCCTCCCCAAGTGTCACAATCATCTTAATCAGTGCCGTCAGATTATCATTTGCAAGAAAATAGCTAACTTTTCTTCCGATTTATTTGTTTGTGTGCCAGGAAATGATTAACTTTGCTGTCGGAAAATCAAAAGAGAATTGAACATGACCCTCGTTTGCATCTGCATTATTAGCATTCTAACCGGTATTCGACTGCCTCAAACGGTCGGAAGTGTGAGAGTGTGTATGTGCATGTGAGCGACATGACCAATACAGGGCCTTTCCACTTCCAGTAGTGGAAAGGCCTTTTTCTTTATCATGAGAACAAGAACAAAAACAAAATAAACCAATTATGAGCGACAGACTTTTTATTTTCGACACTACACTCCGCGACGGCGAGCAGGTGCCTGGATGCCAGTTGAACACGGTGGAAAAGATTCAGGTGGCCAAGCAGCTCGAACTCCTCGGCGTGGATGTCATCGAGGCGGGATTCCCCATCTCATCGCCGGGCGACTACAACTCGGTGATGGAAATCTCAAAAGCCGTCACATGGCCCACCATCTGCGCGCTGACACGCGCCGTGGAGAAGGACATCGACGTGGCGGCCGACTCGCTGAAGTACGCCAAGCACAAGCGCATACACACGGGCATCGGAACGTCCGACTACCACATCAAGTATAAGTTCAACTCCAACCGAGACGACATCCTGGAGCGCGCCGTGCGCGCCACGGCCTACGCCAAGAAGTATGTGGAGGACGTGGAGTTCTATGCCGAGGACGCGGGACGCACCGACAACGAGTACCTGGCGCGCGTGGTCGAGGCGGTCATCAAGGCCGGCGCCACCGTGGTCAACATCCCCGACACCACCGGATACTGCCTGCCCAGTGAGTTCGGAGCCAAGATCAAGTATCTCATGGAGCACGTGTCGAACATCGACAAGGCCATCATCTCTACCCACTGCCACAACGACCTCGGCATGGCAACCGCCAACACCCTCGAGGGTGTGCTCAACGGCGCGCGGCAGGTGGAGGTCACCATCAACGGCATCGGCGAGCGAGCCGGCAACACGTCGCTCGAGGAGATTGCCATGATTCTCAAGTGCCACAAGGGCATCGGCATCGACACCAACATCAACACGCAGAAGATCTATCCCGTCTCGCGCATGGTCAGCTCGCTCATGAACATGCCCGTGCAGCCCAACAAGGCCATCGTCGGCCGCAACGCCTTCGCCCACTCCAGCGGCATCCACCAGGATGGCGTGCTGAAGAACGTGCAGACCTACGAGATCATCGACCCGAAAGACATAGGCCTCGACAACAACGCCATCGTCCTCACCGCACGCTCGGGACGCGCGGCGCTGAAGTATCGCCTGGAGGTCAACGGCGTGGACATCAAGGACGAAGAGAAGCTCGACAAGATCTACAAGGCGTTCCTCAACCTCGCCGACAAAAAGAAGGAAATCACCGACGACGACATCCTCATGCTCGCGGGAGCCGACACGGCGGCCAGCCATGCCGTGAAGCTCGAATACCTGCAGGTGACTACCGGCAAGGGCGTCAGGAGCGTGGCCAGCGTGGGACTCGACATCGCCGGCCAGAAGTTTGAGGAGAGCAGCACAGGCAACGGACCCGTCGACGCCGCCATCAAGGCGCTCAAGCGCATCATACGCAAGCAGATGACCCTCAAGGAGTTTACCATACAGGCCATTTCCAAGGGGTCGGACGACGTCGGAAAGGTGCACATGCAGGTGGAGTATGACGGCAACGTCTACTATGGCTTCGGCGCCAACACCGACATCGTGACCGCCTCCGTGGAAGCCTACATCGATTGCATCAACAAGTTTAGGAAATAACGCAGCAAAGACTATATCCATCATGAACACATTATTTGATAAGATATGGGACAGCCACGTCGTGCAGGTCGTGGAGGATGGTCCCACCCAGTTGTACATCGACCGTCTCTATTGTCATGAGGTGACGTCGCCACAGGCCTTCGACGGACTGCGCCATCGCCATCTGCAAGTGTTCAGGCCCCAGCAGGTCTACTGCATGCCCGACCACAACATCATGACCCATGACCAAGGCTCACCCGAACTCGACCCCGTGGGCCGGCACCAGGTGGAGACGCTCGACAAGAACTGCCAGGAGTTTGGCCTCACCGAGTTTAAGAAGAACACGCCCGAGAACGGCGTCATCCATGTGGTGGGCCCCGAGACGGGACTCTCGTTGCCGGGCATGACCATCGTCTGCGGCGACTCGCACACCTCCACCCATGGCGCCGTCGGCGCCGTGGCCTTCGGCATCGGCACTTCCGAGGTGGAGATGGTGCTCGCCTCGCAGTGCATCCTGCAGCAGAAGCCCAAGTCGATGCGCATCACCATCAAAGGCAAGCTCAACAAGGGCGTGACGGCCAAGGACGTGGCGCTCTACCTCATGGCGCAGCTCTCCACGTCGGGCGCCACGGGCTACTTCGTGGAGTATGCCGGACCGGTCATCGAGAACATGAGCATGGAGGGTCGCCTGACGCTCTGCAACCTCTCCATCGAGATGGGCGCGCGCGGCGGCTTCATCGCGCCCGACGAGACAACCTTCGCCTACCTCAAGGGCCGCAAGTATGCGCCCAAGGGTGCCGACTGGGACAAGGCCGTGGCACAGTGGCGCCAGTTGCGCTCGGGCGACGACGCGGTGTTCGACCGTGAGCTCGTCTTCGACGGAGCCGACATCGAACCGCGCATCACCTATGGCACCAACCCGGGCATGGGTATCGCCGTCACGGGCAACGTGCCCACGCTCAGCGAGGTGCCGGAGGGCGAACAGGCCTCGTTCCTCAAGAGCCTCCGATACATGGGGTTCGAGCCTGGCCAGCAGTTGAAGGGCCATCCCGTGGACTACGTCTTCCTCGGGGCGTGCACCAACGGCCGCATAGAGGACTTCCGCGCCTTCGCCTCGGTGGTGAAGGGACACCACAAGGCACCCGATGTGGTGGCA
>DAIOEQ010000205.1:0-4604 GCA_036746215.1 Prevotella sp. | reverse complement strand
AATAGCTCAAAGATATGAGCCTCAAATCTTACCAACTTATTTTTTCACCGTCACTTAGCTTAGAATGTTTCCCCCACTTCTTTCCAGTCTACGAGTCCCTTCCCCTTGTCATCGAGTTCCACGGCTAAAGCGATCACATGCCTCTTGTCAGCCTTAAAGGGCTCCGTGTAGCCACTGGTTTTGATTTGCTTTTCAGCCGCGGCCATCCCACCATTGTTGCTTAGCTTCAGCTCGATGACATAGATGAAGCGCGAGGTCCAAGCCACCAGGTCAATGCGCCCAGTGGCAAGCATCCGCTCCACCTCCACACGGATGCCGATGGCGTTGAGGATGGTGCTTATGATCAGGCGGTAGCGCTCCTCCATGTCCATGGATGCGAGCTTCTTGTTGCTGTAAGGCACGTCGGCAATGAGGGATTTTAGGGATTTCTTTGCATCTTCTAACTGCCCGGTGCCAAGTTGGTAGTAGAGGTTGGCTTGCAGCGACTGTATGTCACTTTGCTTGCGCATGGTAAGAGTTGGCAGCACCATTTCGTTGAGTGCTTGCCTGACTTCTTCGTTGGGAATGCCGAGATTGTAGCCGAACTCATCGCATGACTTGATTGTCAAGTAGCCCGACTGATAAAGAAAGAGTTCCGCTCCACCTCCCGTGACATCAGACGTCTCGAGAACGCTACGCAGGACGCGGCAGTGGTCAAAGTCGTAGAGGCGTAGTTCCATGTCGCTCACAAACTTGGTTAGTAGGGTGGTGGCACCCGATGAGGCCCAGTAGCTTCTCAGGCGTTTTTGGAACAATGCATTGATGAGGCTGTACGGATTGTAAACGTCAGTCATGTTTAGGTCGCAGAAATGATAACCGTCATAGTATTCCTTCAACTTGGTCATCGTCTCCTTGGTAGTCCATCCGTTAGCCTTGCCCATTTGTTTGATTTCTGGCATGAAGTTGTCTGTCAGCTCTTGCTTGGTGATGCCGCAAATAGCAGCGAACTGCGGCTCGAAACTGATGTTTAGCAAGTTGTTGAGCACGGAGAAAAGGGAGATTTGCGTGAACTTCGTGATGCCTGTGAGAAACACAAAACATTCCATGGCGTCGCACATTTTCAAGATGGCAAACACCTCTCGGTAGATGGCGGTACAAGCCTCATGGACAGGCGTGTGCCATGAGTGTTGCAGGGGTGAGTCGTATTCATCGATGAGCACAGCCACTTGTTTGCCTGTCTGGTTGTAAGCGGCGCTTATGATTGTCATGAATCTTGAAGCAAGAGAAGCGTTGGGTCTTGGTTGGATGCCAAACTTCATTTCATATCCGCAAAAGGAGTAGTCAAAGTATGAGCGTAGACTGTTTGGATCAGCACCCGCTCCGCTCATGTCAAGCCTGATGACGGGGTGTTGTGCCCATTCTTTTTCCATCTCCATGATCTTGAGTCCCTCAAAGAGGTTTTTTCGACCTTCAAAGTAGGCTTGCAGGGTATCCACGAGGACCGACTTGCCGAAGCGGCGCGGGCGGCTCAAGTAGTTAAATTTTACGCCATTGACCAAATTCCACACGACATCGGTCTTGTCAACATATACGTAACCCCGTTGCCGCATGTCGACAAATGACTGAATGCCCACAGGTAGTTGTCTCTTGATGTTTGCCATGTTTGATTTGCTTTGAAAATCACCTCTTGCGCTATTCCATGTTTCCCGGAATATTATTTTCCAGCTTGCTTGCGCATTTGTTCCTCCGCCTCCTCGATGGAGTCGGCGTGCAGGATGGGAGATGTCTTGGAAGGCGGCACGAGATGGGCCGTGTCCGACACGATGTGGATGTCGCGCTGCGGGAACGGTATCTCAATGTTCTGGTCGTTGAGTGCGTCGTAGACCGCCTCCATGATGTCGCTCTCGGCGTAGGTCTGCTTGCGCGAGTCGACCCATGCCAGGATCTTGAAGTCGACCGAGTTGTCGCCGAAGCCGGCGAGCACCACCTTGATGAACTTGATGTAGCCCGACTTGTTGAGCGGTTCGACGGCCTTGGTGATGGTCTCCTTCACCTGCGGCACGTGGGTCCCGTAGGCCACGCCGACGGGTATGATGGAGAGCACGTTGCCGTGGTTGCGCGTCAGGTTCTTGTAGTTTTTGGAGAAGAGTTGAGAGTTTTGGAAGGCGATGACCGAACCGTCGAGCGCCTCAACGGTTGTTGAGGTGTATGATATTGCCTTCACGGTGCCCTTGGTGCCCTCGATGGCTATGTAGTCGCCCACCTTGATGCGTCCGGCCATGAGCGAGATGCCGTAGTAGAGGTTTTCGAGGATGTCCTTCATGGCGAAGCCGATACCTGTGGACAAGCCCGCCGTGATGGCCACGATCCAAGAGTTGTCGATGTTGAAGATGATGGTGGTGACGAGCAGCCAGGCGCCCCAGATGACCACCTGGATGAGGTTGCGCCAGATGGCGATGCGGCTGGTGACGGCCTGCTCGCTCGCCTTGCGCTTCTCCTCGGCCGCCTTGCGGCGCTCGCGATTGAGGAGGTGGTAATAGAGCACGTGGATGGAGACGCGGTTGGCGTAGGAGGCCAGGAAGTAGAGCACGGTGGCCTGCACGGCCCTCATGATGGAGAACGTGAACTTGTTGGTGTCGATGAGGCGCCTGTTGAACAGCTCCCACGAGGTGTCGCTGAGGTTGAACACGTCTGCCGCCCAGTAGATGCTGACGAGCACCGATGTCGTGGCCAGGATGGGCGCCACGGCGGTGTAGAGGAAGCGGAAGAACCAAGTGCGGCTGACAGGCGTGTTGTCGTCGAAGAAGCGGCGGCTGGGGTGGTTGCCATACTGCTTGAGCAGGTCGGAGAAGCAGGTGATGGTGAGGATGCAGGTGAGCTGCATGGTCCACCAGATGAGCATCTCCACGGAGAGCAGCGTGTAGCCGATGAGCGAGGCCACGTCGCTGGCCAGGAAGACGAGGAAGGAGACCCACGCGTAGAACACGTCGGAGGAGGGCAGGTCGCCCTTGTTGCGCCTGAGGGCCATCCACTGCCAGACGGTGCTGAAGAGCAACAGGAAGGGCAGCACGATGCTCGTGAGGATGTTGGGGATGAGCACCACGCGGAAGGTGATGACGATGAAGCAGATGGCCATGATGGGGACGTAGATGCGCAGTCCGTGCCTGATCTGCTCGCCGTCGAGGCGGATGAGCAGCGACAGCAGGATGACGCCCATGAGCCAGGCGTACTCCACGAGCAGTCCGCAGGCCATGATGAGGAAGTTCTGCGAGATGGAGACGCGCACGATGCCCAGCGTGGCGGCGAAGACGATGACGGTTGCGGCGAGGATGATGCACATGCGCTTGGCCCTGAAGTTGGCCTTGGCCTCCTCGCCGTCCTTGCCTCCCGAGAGCCAGCGCAGCAGGTGCTTGGCGCGTCCGTGCTTGACCAGCTTGGTCACGGCGAAGCCGATGACGAAGTAGCTCGCGCCGGCGGCGATGAGGCCGTAGAACACGATGATGGCGAGGAGCATGAGGATGATGCGGCTGTCCCAGTCGGACTTGAACTTATGTGTGGGCTTGTATTTCTCGACCACCGTCTGCGCCGTCTCCTTCACCTCGCTCCGCAGGTTCTTGATGATGGTCAGCACGTTGGTGCCGCTGTTGGTGAAGATGCTGTTTTGTATCTCGCGGTATCGCTTGGTGGCGTAGTCGTTGAGGCTCTTGAGGCGCTGCTCGGTGAGGTTGTAGATGCTGATGTACTGCTGGTTCTGCGTGCGGTTCTCGTTGAGCGTCCTGCGGATGTAGATGGCGAGCGTGAGGCAGACGTTGCGGTCCACCTTGGCCTTCTCGCTGAGGCTGGCCGTGTACATCGTGCTTAGGTCCGAGATGAGGCTGTCGAAGCGCGCTATCTCCACGTCGGCGTTCTCCACATAGGAGCGGAAGGGCCCCACGGTCCTCTTGAAACTCTTGTATTGCTCGGTGGCCTCGTGGCAGGCGTAGGAGAGGTCGAACACGTATCCGCTCTTCTGCGAGTAGAGCATGATGGCGTTTTGCTGGCTCTTGTTCATCGTGGCCAGCAGCTGGTTCATCACGGCCTCGCTTTGCTCCTTGCGGGCCCCCGTCTCGTTGTCGAGCTTTTGCCGGTATTCGGTCAGTTCGATGCGCAGCATAGCCAGCGTGCCGGCCAGGTTGCGCTCCTTGAGCACGGCCCCGCTGGGCAGCACGGCCAGCAGGAGCAACAGGATGATGATGAGCGTTCTCTTCTTCATGTGGATAGTCTATTTGTTTGCAAAGGTATAAAAAGATTTCCGTTTTCCCGCGCGCCCGCGCCTATAAAATGATGTGCCCGTCTTGCCTAACGGTGTCGGGAGCTTTATCGGACCTGTCCGTGGAAGGGCGATTAAAACCGCTGCCGATGTCATGATATTTGGTCAAAAAACGGGCCCGTCGTTTCGGTTGAAATAGCGGGCGAAACGGTCGTTTTTAGCCCGCCGCGCCGACTGCGGCCCGCCGCGGTCCGACGACAGATGCCCGATGGCGTTGCGAGAGGTGCCCCATCGGGCCCTGTCAGGTGAGCCGAGGAGCCGCGGCAAATGCCTTTTGGAGCCACGATTAGGCACTTGTCGTGATGAAAAAAGCCCG
>DAIOEQ010000204.1:364-4624 GCA_036746215.1 Prevotella sp. | reverse complement strand
ACGGTCGCTACAACAAGGTGGCCAACATCGTGGGCGAGACCATGAAGTTTCACCCCCACGGCGACGCCTCCATCTACGACGCCCTGGTGCAGCTCGGACAGAAAGACCTGCTCATCGACACCCAGGGCAACTGGGGCAATATCTTCACCGGCGACTCTGCCGCCGCGCCCCGATACATCGAGGCGCGCCTCTCCAAGTTTGCCCTCGAGACCGTTTTCAACCCGAAGACCACCGAGTGGCAGCTCAGTTATGACGGCCGCAACAAGGAGCCCATCACCCTGCCCGTGAAGTTCCCGTTGCTCCTGGCCCAGGGAGCTAACGGCATCGCCGTGGGCCTGTCGAGCCGTGTGCTGCCCCACAACTTCAATGAGATCTGCGAGGCGGCGGTGAAATACCTGCGCGGCGAGGAGTTCCACCTTTATCCCGACTTCCCCACGGGCGGCTCCATCGACGTGTCGAAGTACAACGACGGCCAGCGCGGCGGTTCGGTGCGCATCCGCGCGAAGATAGAGAAACTCGACAACAAGACCCTCGTCATCCGCGAGATACCCTTCAGCAAGACCGCCGACTCGCTGCAAGACTCCATCACCAAGGCCATCGAGAAAGGTAAGATCAAGGCCCGCAAGGTGCTCGACCTCACCGCCCGCGACGTGGAGATACAGGTGCAGCTCACGCCCGGCACGTCGTCGGACAAGACCATCGACGCCCTCTACGCCTTCACCGACTGCGAGATCAGCATCTCGCCCAACTGTTGCGTCATCGAGGACAGCAAGCCTCAGTTCCTCACCGTCAGTGAGGTGCTGCGCCACAGCGTCGACCGCACCATGGGCCTCTTGCGCCGCGAGCTGCAGATACGCCGCGACGAACTGATGGAGCAACTCTTCTTCGCCTCGCTCGAGCGCATCTTCATCGAGGAGCGCATGTACAAGGAGAAGGCCTTCGAGCAGGCGCCCGACCAGAAGGCCGTGCTCAAGTTTCTCGACAAGAAGTTTGAGCCGTTCAAGGAAGGCCTCGTGCGCGAGATACGTGATGACGACTACCTGCGCCTGCTCGAGATCAAGATGCAGCGCATCCTCAAGTACAACAAGGACAAGGCCGACCAGCTCATCGCCAAGATCAAGGCCGAGGTGAAGGGCATCGACCACGACTTGGCCCATATGGTCGACGTCACCATCGCCTGGTATGACCACCTGCGGGAGACCTATGGCGCCGACCATCCGCGCCACACCGAGATCCGCAGTTTCGACACCATCGAGGCAGCCAAGGTCGTGGAGGCCAACGAGAAGCTCTACATCAACCGCCAGGACGGTTTCGTGGGCACGGGGCTGAAGAAAGACGAGTTTGTCTGCAACTGCTCAGACCTCGACGACATCATCCTCTTCTACCGTGACGGCAAGTACAAGGTGATCCGCGTGGCCGACAAGATCTTCGTCGGCAAGAACGTCATCTGGGTGCAGGTGTTCAAGAAGAACGACGCCCGCACCATCTACAACGTCGTCTACCGCGACGGCAAGAAGGGCCCCTATTACATCAAGCGGTTCAACGTGACCAGCATCACCCGCGACCGCGAGTATGACCTCACGCGCGGCGAGGCCGGCTCACGCGTCATCTACTTCTCGCCCAATCCCAACGGCGAGGCCGAGGTCATCAAGGTGACGCTCGACCCCGACGCCACCAAGAAACGCCAAAACATCTTCCTCGAGAAAGACTTCTCAGAGGTGGCCATCAAGGGCCGCGCCGCCCGTGGCCTGCTACTCACGCGCAAGAGCGTACACCGCATCTCGCTCAAGAGCCACGGACGCTCCACCCTCGGCGGCCGCAAGGTGTGGTTCGACCCCGATGTCAACCGCATCAACTATGAGGAACACGGCCGTCTGCTCGGCGAGTTCAACGATGGCGACCGCATCCTCGTGGTGCTCCGCGACGGCACCTTCTTCACCACCGACTTCGATCCCAACAACCACTTCCCCGACAACATCAGCATCCTGGAGAAGTGGCAGGCCGACAAGGTGTGGACCGCCGTGCTCTTCGACGCCGACAACAACGGCTATCCCTACCTCAAGCGGTTCCTCATGGAAGACTCGCGCAAGCCCGTCAATTATGTTGGCGACAATCCCGACAACCGCCAGGTGCTGCTCACCGACACCGCCTATCCGCGCCTGCTGGTCACCTTTGGCGGCGCCGACGCCGCACGCCCGCCGATGGAGATCGACGCCGAGAGCTTCGTGGGTGTCAAGAGCTTCAAGGCCAAAGGCAAGCGCCTGGCCACGTGGCAGGTGGAACGGGTGGAGGAACTCGAACCCGCCCCCGCCCCCGCCGATGCCGGTGAGGCTGGTGACGAGCCTATCGCGGAACCCGACGCCGACCTTGATCCCGACGCCGGCAAGAGCCAGCAGCAGGTCATCGACGAGATGACAGGCCAGCTCAACCTCTTCGACGACCTCGACAACAAGCCCGATGATGCGAAGTAAGCACTTCTCTCCCACACGCCCGTCCCTGCTCGGGCGCCTGGCACTCGCCTTGGCGCTGGCCGCGCTGGCGAGCCTCCCGGCTTCCGCGCAGCGGCTCACCGCCGTCGCCGTGGCCCACGCCGACCTCCTCGACACCTACCTGTCGCAGGAGACCTTCCGTGGGACGGAGGTCAGTTTCATCAGCCAGGCCACGCGACAACGCGACAGCAGCCGCGTCTCGCGTGAGCTGACCCACCACGCCTGGGTGTCGCTCGCCGGCACGCGAGGCAACGCCCACTCACTGCTGACAGGCTCCTACAACCTGCGCTTCGGCTGGCACTACAACTGGACTTACCCCGCACAGCGGCTCCGCCTGCGTGTGGGCGGCGTGGGCGACTTCCTCTTGGGTGGCGCCTACGACACGCGCAACTCCAACAACCCGGCCCAATTGCGTCTCGCCTTCTCCGTCGACCCGTCGGCCTCCCTGTCGTGGGACTTTGCCCTCCGTCGCCGTCCGCTCACCCTGACCTATGGCGCCGCCGTGCCGTTGGTGGGAATCGCTTTCTCGCCCCACTACGGACAGAGCTACTATGAGATCTTCGCGCGCGACAACTACGACCATAACGTCGTGGTCACCTCACCTTTCACGGGACCCCAGCTCCACCACATGCTCACGCTCGACATCCACTTACGCCGCACCTCGCTCACCGTGGGCTACGTGGGCGACATCCTGCAGATGCAGGCCAATGGCCTCAAGTATCACCAATACAGCCACGGCGTCATGATTGGCTGGAAGTATTGATCGACCCCACAAACCCTCTTTCATCCCAATGCGCTATGCCTATGAACCGACACCTTTTCGCCCGTCGTCCGTCTGAACCGTCACACCCCAGCCGCCCCTCATGGAGGTCGGCGTGTGGGACGCTGCTGTTCCTGTGTGCCTTCCTGTTGTCGTCCTGTGTCACCGAGGAGGCTTTCGACGACAACCCCAAGGGCAACTTCGAGGCCTTGTGGAAAATAATGGACGAGCACTATTGCTTCTTCGAAGAGAAAGGCGTCGACTGGGACTCCGTGCACACGGCCTACGCCCGCCAGGTGGACGGCGGCATGACCGACGCGCAGCTGCTCGAGGTGCTGGGCAACATGCTGGCCACGCTGCGCGACGGGCACGTCAACCTCTACACATCCTTCGACATGGCGCGCTACTGGGGCTTCCACGAGCACTATCCCAGCAACTATAGCGACACGCTGGTCAACAAGTACCTGGGCACCGACTACAAGATAGCCGGCGGCCTGCGCTACCGCATCCTCGACGACAACATCGGCTATGTGCGGTGCGCCTCGTTTGCCAGCGAGGCCGGTTCGGGCAACCTCGACAATGTCCTCCTCTACCTGGCGCCCTGTCGCGCGCTCATCATCGACCTGCGCGACAACGGCGGAGGCCTGCTCACAGCCGCCGAGAAGTTTGCCGCCCGCTTCACCAACGAGAAACGACTGGTGGGCTACATGCGCCACAAGACTGGGCGCGGCCATGGCGACTTCTCATCCATGGAGGCCCAGTGGCTCAAGCCCGCCAGCGGCCTGCGTTGGCAGAAACCCGTGGCCGTGCTCACCAACCGCCAGGTGTTCTCGGCCGCCAATGAGTTTGTGAAGTACATGAAACGCTGTCCCGGCGTGACCGTCGTGGGCGACAATACCGGCGGTGGGGCGGGGCTGCCCTTCTCCTCCGAGCTGCCCAACGGCTGGAGCGTGCGCTTCTCCGCGTGCCCCATGTATGACGCTGACAAGCGGAGCACGGAGCAAGGCATCG
>DAIOEQ010000204.1:0-243 GCA_036746215.1 Prevotella sp. | reverse complement strand
ATTATTTGTTAGAATGAATGTTTTCACACCCATCATAGCAGAACGGCTGGGCATAGGCGCCTCACAAGTGGACGCCACGCTCGGCCTGCTGGAGGATGGTTGCACCATCCCCTTTATCAGTCGTTATCGCAAGGAAGCCACCGGCAACCTCAACGAGGTGCAGGTGGCGGCCATCAGCGATCTGGGCGATAAGTTGAAAGAGTTGCAGAAACGCAAGGACACCATCATCAAGACCAAAATGCA
>DAIOEQ010000203.1:0-4628 GCA_036746215.1 Prevotella sp. | reverse complement strand
ATTGTCGTCGGCCACGGCCCTGGCCATCGACCCACCCACCATCGCGCGTGAACTGGCTGACGGAGCCACCTACACGCTCGTCAACTACGCCAAGCCCAGTCTTTACCTGAGCCGCACCACATGGGACGGCGCCTACTACCTGCTCGACTACGCCGCGTCCAACTACAAGAAACACGCCTTCGTGGCCCACAAGGACGACACGGGCTGGTACTTCGCCAGCACCGACACCACATACGTCGGCTTCAACACCGGCAACGCCAACCTCAACGGCAACCTCACGGAGAAGGCCCACTTCACCGTCACCGCCAGCGAGCGGCACCCGGGCTTCTACCGCATCGTCAGCGCCGACGACCAGCCCTGCGAAGGCGTGCACGGCCTGCCCGTGCACCTCAACTCAGGCGGACAGTATGTCGTCACCACGTTCAACGGCAACCAGTACTTCCCCGACTACATGGGCGGCTGCGAGATGATCGACGACAGCACCACACCCGTCATCGACACCGAGACGGGATGGATACACCCCCTCGACGCCAGCCATGAGCTCTGGGCCTTCGCCGACACGGCCGACGTGGCCCCCTACCATCAGCGCATGCAGCTCTACACGCTCATCACCGACCTGCAGCAGCGACAGCTCGACACGCCCGAGGAGGGCTTCCAGGCCGGGTGGCAGGCTTGGGCTGACGCGGCGACTACCTTATATAATAAGGAGACCGTCACCCAAGACGACTACAACGACGCCAAGCAGACGCTCGACGCCAAGACCAGGCTCTACGACGAAATCAAGAAAGCGCAGGCCATGATCGAGGAACGCGCCGACGCAGCCTTCCAGACGGCCATCGACAAGGCCCTGCAGACCTTCAACACCGTCACGGACGTCGACCAGCAGGAAAAGGCACAGAAGGAACTGGTCAACGCCGAGGTCATCTATAACGGCGGACAAGGCGACATCACCAACTTCGGACAAAACATGAGCTTCGAGGATCTCTCGGCGCAGGGTGGCGCGGAGACAGTGGGCGTGGGCGCCACGCCCACAGGGTGGAACGCCTATGTGGACGGCAAGCCTGTCGTGACCGCCGAAGACGCGCGCGCCGCCGGCTTCACCGCCTGGTATGGCGTCAACAGCGACAGCGAGGGCGAGACGAAAGACGGCAATGAGTCGTTTGGCGTGTGGAACCAAGGCATGCCCGACTTCGAACTGTCGCAGACCATCAGCGGACTCGACAACGGCACCTACCGCATCCAGGCCGCCGTCATGGTTGGCGCCAACAACCAAGGGTCGCGACGCACCACGCAGCGCATCTTCGGCAACCTCAACACCACGCTCTTCGGACAGCAGGGCGACTATGACCCCAGCCTCATCAATCCCCTGGAGGTGCTCGCCTACGCCAACAACACGGAGCTCAAGACCGACCGCGAGATGCAAGACGTGACCTGCGACGCCTATGTCTACGACGGAACGCTGACCTTCGGCTTCCGCACCGACGGCAACATCGCGGCGGCCAGGCGCACCGCGGCCAACCCACAGGGAGGCGACGGATGGTTCAAGATAGACAACTTCCGCATCGCCAAGATGGGATACGTCAAGGACGACGCGCTCAACGTCTACAACTTCTACTTCGACAAGCTCATGGAGCTCAACAACGAGAAGATGCAGGAGAGCGTGGCCACCAGCCTGCAAACGACCATCGACAACAACTACGTCGACGACGACGCCACGCCCGAGGCCATCGACGCCGCCATCCTGGCCTGCAAGGCCGCCGTCACGCCGACCGTCAGCTCGGTCAACCTCTACAAGAAACTGGAGGCCGCGCTCGAGGAGCACTACGCCAACCTCGACAAGTATGCCCTCTACGACGGCTATGAGGCTTATCGCCAGGCCGTCGAGGACGAGGCGCAAGGCATCTACGACGACGCCACGGCGGGCGAGGAGGAGGTCGACGCAGCCATCGCCAAGATGGACGCCGCGCTGGAGGCTTGCAAGGTAGGAGGCGTGAAGGTGGGCAGCGACGCAACGACGCTCATCAAGAACCCCAGCTTCGAGGACCTCACCGCCCAGGGTGGCGACGGCTCGGAGTCGGGTGGCGTGGCCGCGCCGCCGACGGGATGGACGCTCTATCTCAACGGCGTGGAGCAAGACGCCACGACCGTCAAGACACAGGGACTCAACTGGTGTGCCATCAACACGGGAGATGTCATCGACGTCATCGACAACAATGGTGTCGTCCACACGCAGCAGCCCACCGACGGCACCCACCTCTGGGGCGTCTGGGCGTCCAACGTGCCCGAGCTGCAACTGTCGCAGACCATCAACGGCCTGCCCAAGGGCACCTACCTGCTCAAGGCCGACGTCATGGTGCAAAACAACTGGGCCGGCAACAACATCACCACGCAGCGCATCTTCGGCAACACCTGCGTGCAGATGTGGGGCGAGTCAGACTATTACACCGCCAACGCCACGGCCGACATGCTGGCGGCAGCCAACTTCGACGCCACGGCCGTCGACACGCTGAAGCACCTCACCTACGCGGGATACACCTGTGAGAGTGGCGACGCGTCAACAGCGCTCCTCAAGCCCATGATGCTCTACTTCGACGTCCAAGAGGATGGCGTGGCCACCATCGGCTTCCGCACCAACGGCGTCAACAAGGACGGAGGCACGTTCGCCGAGGTCACCGCGGTCAACGGAGCCGGGTGGTTCAAGGTCGACAACTTCCGCCTGTTCTTCGTCAATGAGGACCGTCACGTCAGTGGCGTGCGCGGCGTCACGGCCGACGGCTCGCAGGAGGTGACAGGACGGGAGTTCTTCTCCATCGACGGACGGCGCCTGGCACAGCCGCGCCAGGGCTTGGTCATCGTCAGGACGCGCCTGGCCAACGGAACGACCGTCGTGGGCAAGACCATCGTGAAGTGACACGCCTGCCGGTAGCGCGTGGCGGAAGGGCGTGAGACCGTCCGCCACGGGGCAAGCGGCCCAGCCTCTCCCTCGCCATGGGAGTGGCTGGGCCGCGTCTGTTGTTGCCGTGAGCCGTTTGCGCCGCCTTTTCTCAGGCCGCGCGTGCCAGTTTGCAACCGGGTTGCAGCGAAGGCTGCGTACCTTTGCGGCAGAATTTCAAAACAAGCGTATCTTATGAACAAGAAACTGCTCAGAGTCATCATCGCGGCCGTGCTCCTGCTGGGCGCCTGGCTGCTCACGAGAAGCGTGCCGATGCCCATGGGGTGTCAGCTGGTGGTCTTTCTCATCCCTTACCTGACCATCGGCTACGACGTGCTGGCCGAGGCCTGGGAAGGCATCCGCGAGGGCGACCCCTTCGACGAGGACTTCCTCATGGCCCTCGCCACCATCGGCGCCCTGCTCATCGGCTTCCTGCCGGGCGCCGAGGCGCAGTTTGCGGAGGCGGTGTTTGTCATGCTCTTCTTCCAGGTGGGCGAGCTCTTCGAGGACTACGCCGAGGACAAGAGCCGCGACGCCATCTCCAAGATGATGGACCTCCGGCCCGACACGGCCACCGTGGTGCGGGACGGCAAGGAGCTCGTCGTGGCCCCCGACAGCGTGGCCGTGGGCGAGACCATCATTGTGCGGCCGGGCGAGAAGGTGCCGCTCGACGGTGTCGTCACCCGTGGCGCGTCGAGCCTCAACACCCTGGCGCTGACGGGCGAGAGCGTGCCTCGCAGCGTCAAGGAGGGCGACGACATCCTCTCGGGCTGCGTCAACCTCTCTGGGGTCATCCAGGTCGAGGTGCGCAAGGCCTTCGGCGAGTCGACCGCCACTAAGATCATCCAGCTCGTGGAGAGCTCCAGCGAGAACAAGTCGAAGAGTGAGACCTTCATCCACAAGTTCGCTCACGTCTACACGCCCATCGTGGTGGTGCTGGCCCTGGCCCTGGCGTTCATTCCGCCCTTCTTCTGCGAGCATTATGCCGACGGCTTCGCCGTGTGGCTCTATCGCGCGCTGACCTTCTTGGTGGTGAGCTGCCCGTGCGCCCTGGTCATCTCGGTGCCCCTCACCTTCTTTGGCGGCATCGGCGGCGCGTCGCGACAGGGCATCCTCATCAAGGGCGGCAACTACATGGACACGCTGGCGCGGCTGGGCACCGTGGTGTTCGACAAGACGGGTACGCTCACCAAGGGCGTGTTTGCCGTCGACGCCGTGCATCCCGCCGAGCTCGACGCCAATGAGCTGTTGCATCTCGCCGCCCACGTGGAGCGCCACTCCACGCACCCCATCGCCGCCGCCCTGCGCGAGGCCTATCCCAATGAGCGCGACAACTGCACCATCGGGCAGGTGGAGGAGGTGGCCGGACAAGGCGTGCGCGCCACAGTCAACGGCAAGACCGTCTGCGTGGGCAACCAGAAGATGATGGAGGCCGTGGGCGCCGCCGTCACGACCTGTGAGAAGTGTCGCGACCTGGTGGGCACGGTCGTCCATGTGGCCGTCGATGGAGTCTATGCCGGTCACGTGGTCATCTCCGACCAGGTGAAGCCCGATGCAGCCGAGGCCCTGCGCGACCTGAAGGCGTTGGGCGTCAGCCGCACGGTGATGCTCACTGGCGACCAGGAGCGCGTGGCCCAGCACGTGGCCCGCACCATCGGCATCGGTGAGGCGCGTGCCGGTCTGCTGCCCGCAGACA
>DAIOEQ010000202.1:0-4716 GCA_036746215.1 Prevotella sp. | reverse complement strand
ATTAGGGCTTACTCGGGACTTTCACCCGTTAGATAATGCTCATGCCGAGCGTACATACAATTATCCCATGCCCCAGAACAACTAAGGCATGGGATTTATGAAGTTGTGAATGAGCCTTGTCACCAGTCAGCCACAAGTCGCAGGCGCAATGAGTTGAGCACCACGCTGACGCTGGAGAAGGCCATCAGGGCGGAGCCCCACATGGGCGTGAGTTGGAAGGGCGGCTCAGCGTAGAAGAGCCATAGGACACCAGCGGCCAACGGCACACACACAAGGTTGTAAACAAAGGCCCAAAAGAGGTTTTGCCAAATCATGCCCACCGTCTTTTGGCTCAGGCGCATGGCATAGGGCAAGGCGCGCAAGTCATCGGTCATGAGGGTCACTTGTGCCACATCCATGGCGACATCGGTACCGTCGCCCATGGCCACCGACACATCGGCCAACGCCAGGGCTTGCGCGTCGTTGACCCCATCGCCTATCATCGCCACTCGCTTGCCCGCCGCCTGGAGACGCCTGACAAGCGCTTCCTTGTCTTGCGGCGTACAGCCCGACTGATAATGGGCGATGCCAGCCTTGTCAGCCCAATGGCTGACGGCTTCTTCCTTGTCACCACTCATCATCCAAATCTCCACCCCATGGCTTTGCAAGGCTTGCAAAGCCTCACGGGCATGGGGCTTCAGCGTCTCACGCTCATCGAGGGGCAACAGGCTGGCCTGGGTGAAATCGACCTGGCGGTTGGCCGTGGTCAGCGTGCCTGTCTTGTCAGTCACCAGGACGTCCACCTTACGCATGCGCTCCAGGGCAGTGGCATCCTTGATGAGCACGTGGCGCTCGGCCGCCTTGCCAATGCCCACCATGAGCGCTGTGGGAGTGGCGAGGCCCATGGCGCACGGGCATGCCACCACCAGTACCGTTACGGCACACACCACGGCACGGGGCAGCAGGGGCGTGCCGTCCACGGCCATCCATATCAGGAAAGTGAGTAGCGACAGGCCACACACCACAGGCACAAACACACGCGCGGCCTTGTCGACAATGCGTTGCACGGGGGCCTTGGAGTTCTCGGCTTCCTGCACCATGCGGATGATGTGAGCCAGGGCGGTCTGTTCACCCACCTGACGGGCGCGCATCCGCAACTTGCCTTGCGAGGGAATGGTGCCGGCCAACAGCCGGGCGCCACGCCGTTTCTCCACTGGGGTGGGCTCACCTGTTATCATGCTCTCATCGACATAGGCGGCATCGGGGGTCATGAAGCTCTCGGCCTCAACGACTTCGCCGTCGACGGGCACTCGCTCGCCGGGACGGACCTCCACCACGTCACCCACACTGATGGTGGATACAGGCACGTCTTCAACCGCGGGCACGCCATCTTCGGTGTCCGCGCTCACCACATGGGCAGTCTTTGGCGCCAAGCCCATCAGCCTGCGGATGCTCATGGCAGTGCCGTCCTTGGCCTTCTCCTCCAACAAGCGGCCTGTCAACACAAAGGTGACGATCATGCCACAAGAGTCAAAATAGGTCAGGTGGGCATCGCCCCAAAAGGTGTTGTAGAGAGAGAAGAGAAACGACACGAGCGTGGAGAGGGCCACCAGCACGTCCATATTGGCCATGGCGTGGCGCAACTGGCGGGCGGCGTTCACATAGAACGTGCGCCCGCAAGCCCACATGTTGGCCACGGCGAGGAGCAACGCCAGCTGGTTGGCATAGGCCGTTCCGCCCACGCTCACCCAGCGCATGCTGACACACATACACCCCAAGGAGAGCAACCACGACAGCAACACGCGGCGGCGCAACACCACATACTCACGGCGACGGATGGCATCGGCCGAGCGGTCTTGCTCGATCACAAGGTCATAGCCTATATCGTTGATGGCCCGTTTCATGTCGGCCAGCGATATCCGGGCGGGGTCATAATCGACAAGGGCACTGCGCCCCACGAGGCTGACCGATGCGCTCCTGATGCCATCCAGCGAGTTGAGTTTGCGCTCCACATTGGCCGAGCACGAGGCGCACGCCATGCCCACGACAGGAAGGGTCTGCTTCATCGGGACGTCAGAGGGATAGTTCGTAACGGCCGCAGTTGGCCACAGCTTCTTGCATCTGCTCGACGGTCACCTTGTCGGCGTCATAGGCCACAGTGACAGTCTTGTCGGCCAGGTTTCCCTCGGCGCTCACCACGCCAACGAGGGCTTTCAACGCTCCTTCCACACGAGCCTTGCAATGCTCGCACATCATGCCGCTCACGGCAAAAGTCTTTTTTTTCATAACTTGATTGAATATGTTTTGCAGGTGCAAAGGTATCCATTTCCCCAAATGTGACGTTACGGAATGATGGGCATAACTTATAAAATTGCGAAGCTCGCAGACACCAAGCACACATCACAGCACACGGATGAGCGTCATGTAGAGCACCGTGCCGGCCACGATAGACCACATGATGCTCTTGCGCCAGGCGTGCACAGCCACCGTGAAGGCCACGGAAAGAAGGCGCGCCAAGGTGTCTAAAGGCACACTGAGGAACCTGGTGGCGGGGACATCACCAGGACGGGCGACAAAGGTGATGTCCTTGAGACAGTAGACCACCAGCAGGGCAAAGACCGAGGCGGGCAGCACACGGCCCAGGTAAACAACATAGCGAGGGGTGGGCCTGCCGGGACGGAACACCATAAAAGGGACGAAACGGGTGAGCATGGTGGCCACCACGCCAGCGCCTACGATGACGACTTGTTGCAGGAAAGTCATGCGGCGCCTCCTTTCTCCAGCTTGTGCCTCATCAAGGTGAGGAACACGAGGATGACCACCATGCTGGGGATGATGAAGCGGTCGGGGCCGAAAAGGACAAGGGCCACGCCACAGATAAACAGGCCGGAGAGGCTGCTCACGTGGCTCCGCTCACGCATCCAGTTGTCAGCGAAGATGGCGGCAAACATGGCCGTGAGCACAAAGTCGAGGCCGCGCAGGTCGAAGGTGAGCAGTGGCCCCACCAATCCGCCCACGGTGGCCCCCACCACCCAGTAGGTCTCGTCGAGCCACGTGAGCCACAGCAGGTACCAACCGCGATCGCAGCCATCGGGAACCTTCGCGTTGCTGGTCAGCGCGAAGGTCTCGTCGGACATGCCAAAGATGAGGAAAAACTTCTTCCACCCCAGGCCCTTGTAGCGCTCGAGCATGGCCAATCCATAGAAGAGGTGGCGGGCGTTGACCATGAGTATCATGAGAAAGGCCTGGAGAGGATGGAAACTGCCCAGCAACATGTTGCCCAGCAGAAACTCGGCGCTGCCGGCATAGACCACCATCGCCATGAGCATCGGGTAGAGAAAGCTGAACCCCAACTCATGCATGTAGATGCCATAGGTGATGCCCAAAAAGCCATAACCGGCCATGATGGGCAACGAGGCACGGAAGGCGTGCCTGAAAGCCACCTGTCTTTTTCCCATAATGTGATGTGTGTTGTTTGTGTTGTGGTGAGTGGCCCGCAGGCAAATGGATCTTCCCCTAAAGACGGGCACCCGTGGACAGAATGCCTAAATCTGGTCGAGCGCCCGGCGGTCCTTGCGCTGGAGGCTCTTGTAGGCCGACGGCGTGATGCCCGTGACCATCTTAAACTGGCTGGAGAGATAGGCCACGCTCGAATAGTGAAGCTGGAAAGCGATCTGTGTGAGCGTCAGTTCGCCATAGGTGAGCAGTTCCTTGACACGCTCGATGCGTTGCTCGATGTAGTAACGCTCGATGGTCATGCCTGTGACTTCGGAAAAGAGTTTGGAGAGCGATGAGTATTCCATGTGGAGCTCCTGCTGGAGATGGTCGGAGAGATTGGTCTCCGACTGGTTGTCGCGATAGTGGACCAACCGGATAACGGCGGCACGGATCTGCTCGACAACCTGCTGCCGGCGATCGGCCAACAGCTCGAAACCGAGCGCTTGCAGGGTGTCGGCCAACCGGGCGCGCCGCTCATCGCTCACATCGCCCTCGACCTGTGCCACGCCGAGCTGCACGTCGACGGGATGCAGGCCATTGTCGCGCAGCGCCTGGTCGACGCTCATGCGACAACGGTCGCAAACCATGTTCTTGATGTAGAGTGTTGTAAGAGCCATTGTCTCAACTCGTTTGCTCATTCATGTTCCATCAGTATCTGCACGATACGCTCGGCCGAGCGACCATCCCAGCGGTCAGGGATGCCACCCTCCTTCCACTGGCCGGCCACCATGCGGCCCACCTCTTGGGCGAGCAGTGTGGCGTCTTCGCCCACCAGGACATTGGTGCCCACCTTGACGGTCTCGATGTGCTCGGTGTAGCTATTGAGCGTGATGCAGGGCACCTGGTCGAACGTGGCCTCCTCGGCCACATTGCCAGAGTCGGTGATGATGCCCGCGGCATTGCGCAGCATATTCTCGAAAGCCAGGTAAGGCACGGGATCCACCCTGTGGAACGCGGCGCTGCCCCCAAGGGTCTCAAGACACTCACCGACCGCCTCGTGGGCCAGTCCGTGGAGCGGCGCATAGACAGGCACGTCGCCCACCGAACGGACGACGGCCTCAAGCAGGCCACGCAACTTGGGACGGTCGGCAATGAGCTGCTTGCGGTTGAGGGTGAACACGATATAGCGCTCGGGCAAGGCAAAAGGCAGCTGAGCCCGCTCGCGCCCATCGCGCTGGGCCGCAAAGAAGCGGAGGTTGTCGATGAGCACGTTGCCCACCATGTAGACCTTCGACAGTT
>DAIOEQ010000201.1:0-4763 GCA_036746215.1 Prevotella sp. | reverse complement strand
AAATTTAGTAGAAAGCGGCTGGTGCTTTAGGGAGAAAGGAATAGGGCACACACGAAATACCAGTTCCATGCGCCACATTCAGGATGTCAAATTCTCGAGCGCGGGCACCTCGATGCGGCACCTACGGAGTGTCAGCTCGCCCCGGTCTTGCATGGCGTTGAGGCACTGCGATACCGTGCGTCGGTTCTCATTGATTTCCATGGCGACACGCTCCATCTTGACCCGAAACACCTTCTTGCCCGTGGGAAAGGAACAGTGGTCAGACAGGAAGCGGACAACACGTTCCTCAAGGCTGCGCGGCGGGCGGCGCCACACCCTTCCACCCGCTTTCTGCAAGGTGGTGGAGATGAGGTTGATCAGGTTGAGGCGGAAGATGAGTGAGGCCGATGTCAACCGAAGGGCATCCTTCTTGTCAATGCTGATGAGACTGCAAGGAGTGATGGCCTCATAGGTGTGGGTGAATCGTTGGCGCAAGCCGAAAGCGCACTCGGGCTGCAACACGTGGCAACCCGACATCTCCTCCTCGACGGCCAGGGCGCGGTCGTCGGAGAGCGTCACCACGCGCAAACGGCCCTCCACCAGGATGACAAGCCTACCGCAACGGTCGCCGTCGGACGCCACGCATCCGCCCCGTTCTACCTTTCGGAAGAACAACCGGGTCTCACCCACCACGGCCTCCAGTTCCGTCATGCTCATGCCCGTGAAGAGCGGTATCTTCAAGAGCTTGTCGTAGACTCCGGTCCGTCCCATGACGATGAAAGGTTACTGGTTGTCCATTATCTTGCCTTTCATCGACGGGGAGTACCACACGCGATTGTTGCCCTGGCTGTCGGCATAGATGAAATAGACCATCAGCTCGGGATGCTTGCGCAGGATTTGCTTCGCGCCGTCGAGCCCCATGACCATGAAAGAAGTGGCATAGGCGTCGGCCTCCGCACACTGGTCGGCGATGACCGTTGCCGAGAGGATGTTGTGCTGGACGGGATACCCCGTCTTGGGGTCGATGGTATGGGCGTATTTCTTACCTCCCTTATAGTAGAAATTCCTATAGTTTCCGCTGGTGGCCATCGCCTTGTCGGTGACGTTGAGCACCGTCTGGAGCTCATGGTTGGTCTGCGTGGAGTCGTCGGAGGGCTTGGTGACGCCAATTTTCCAGGGCACACGCTGGTCGTTGATGCCACTGGTGACCACCTCTCCGCCAATCTCCACCATGAAGTTGTGGATGCCCTTGCCGCGGAGATAGCGCGCCACCACGTCGGCTCCATAGCCTTTGGCGATGGCCGAGCAGTCGAGCATGATGCGCGGGTCGCGCTTGATGACGCGTCCCCCGGCGAGCCTTACCTTCTCGTAGCCGACCAGCTGGCGCAGGGAGTCGATGACCTGCGGGGTGGGCTCAACGCCTTTCTTGAAGCCGAAGCCCCACTCGTTGACGAGCGGCGCGACCGTGATGTCGAACGCGCCGTCGGTCTCCTTGGAGACATTCTCGGCCATGCGGAACACATAGGTGAACATGTCGCCCAGGGCGACGGGCTCGTTGCGGTTGACGCGTGAGATGACCGACGCCTTGTTGAACGTCGACAAGGCGTCGTCCACCTTGCGCATCTCGGCCTCGATGTCCTGTTGCAGGTCCTCATCGCTTTGGTAAGTCACGTGGTAGACCGTGCCGAAGATGAACCCCTCATTGTGCTGGAAGGGCATGTTGCGCTGCTGACGGATGATCAGCACGGTGCCTATGATGAGCAGGAGGAGAAAGGCCACCTGCCAAATGGTTTTTCTTTTCTTGGCCATGTTGGTTTAGAATTCGTAGATGATGTTGAACGTGCCGCTGATGCGCGACGAGCCTTGTTTGCCGTAGCCGGGCACATACCATACGTTGCCCATCACGCCGTTGTCATAGTGGACGCGACGGCGGTAGCGGGCGGTCCAGCCCAACCGGAACGGCCCGGCTATCTTGGCGTCGACCCCCGCGAGAAACTCCAGCCAGTGATAGTTGGCCTTCACGCCTTGCGCCGAGAAGGGCGTCTCGCCGCCCCACACGGGATCGGTCACGGCGGGCCGGTCGATGTCGCACTTGAAGTAAGTCAAGGCATAGCGCGCGCCAAGGTAGACGCGGTAGTCGTCGTGCTTGTTCTTCATGAGGTTGAAGTCGCATCCCACCTTGGCATAGGGCGCCGACGTCTTGTAGCTGAGCGAGGTGGCGACTTCCGTGTGGTCGGCTTTCCCGTAGCCCATCTCGGCAACGGGAAACCACTTGTCCTTGAAGTTGACGCGCACCCCCGCCTCATACTGACCGTAGTCGGACACGGCCTTTTGTATGGGGCCTATGACATCGACCATGACCTCCACGCCACGGAAAAAGGGTATGGAGTCGTCGATCTGTTTCAGGCGCATCTTCTCCAGGGCGGCCTTGCTGCGCGACGTCTGTCCCTGCGACACGAGGGGCAGGGCGAGGAGCAGCAGGCTAAAGACGATACTCCTTGAAATAAATGTGGAAATGCTGTTGTGTGGCATCATAGTTGACCTCCTTGTGGTTGATGGCGATGGAGTCGATGGCGTGGCGTGTGTACCTGACGCCCGTGATGACGTGGAAATACGCCACGCCGCAGTCGACCGACTCGAAATGGGGCACGTTCGTCTTCGTCACCCAGATGGTGTCGTGGAGCGAGTTGGCCCGCAGGTGAAGCTCGTCGACATCCTGCCCATAGCTCATCGGCAGCAGGAAACTGTCGGTGTTGACCTGCTGGTTGATGAGCACCGAGTCGGAACCATCGGAACGAGTGGTGGAGATGGTGAGGGTGTCGGGCAGGGTCTTGACGGCACCCATGAGCTTGTAATTGGCGTAGACGGTGTTGTTGAGCGGGCAGTCGACCGAGGAGCAAGCCGACAAGGCTAAGCCCACGGCGATGGCCACAAGGGCGCCCCACCCCCTGAGGCGTGAGTCCCAACGTGTCTTCGCTTGCATGTGATGGTGGTTCATGTCACGCGGTCCGTTAGTGTGAACGGGTCAGATGACCTGCTCGATCTGGTAGTCGTTGCGGTTGGGGTTCTGGCGGCTGATGAGGTCGCCGAGGAAGCCGGCGAGGAACAGTTGCATGCCGAGGATCATGCCCACGAGGAACACGAAGAACCAGGCCGACGACGCCAGCGGGCCATAGATGTGCTGGCTGAGCTCGATGGCCTTGCCCACGCCCATGATGACAAGGGCGACAAAGCTGATGAAAAACATGATGCTGCCCAGGAAGCCAAAGAAGTGCATGGGCTTCTTGCCGAAATTGGTGAGGAACCACAGGGTCATCAGGTCGAGATAGCCGTTGAAGAAACGGTTGATGCCGAACTTTGACTTCCCGAACTTGCGGGCCTGGTGGTGCACCACCTTTTCGCCTATCTTCGTGAAGCCGGCATTTTTGGCCAGGTAAGGGATGTAACGATGCATCTCGCCATAGACCTCGATGTTCTTGATGACCTCACGGCGATAGGCCTTCAGCCCGCAGTTGAAGTCGTGCAGGTTGTGGATGCCCGATATCTTACGCGCGGTGGCGTTGAAGAGCTTTGTGGGCAGGGTCTTGGTGAGGGGGTCATAGCGCTTCTGCTTATATCCCGACACCAGGTCATAATGCTCCTCGGTAATCATCTTGTAGAGGGCCGGTATCTCGTCGGGCGAGTCCTGCAGGTCGGCGTCCATGGTGATGACCACATCACCGCTGGCGCGCTCAAAACCGCAGTAGAGCGCCGGGCTCTTGCCATAATTGCGGCGGAACTTGATGCCCTTGACATGGGGATCCTTGGCCGAAAGGCCCTCGATGACCTCCCACGAATGGTCGGTGGAGCCATCATTGACAAATATGATTTCGTATGAGAAGTGGTTGGCCGTCATGACGCGCTGTATCCACGCGTGAAGCTCGGGCAACGACTCCTCTTCGTTGAACAAAGGTACTACTACTGAAATATCCATTTTCTATTGTTGTTTTTTCTTGCAGACAAGGGCCACGGGCACACTGAGCACCAGGCCCACAAAGATGTTTTGCATCATGAACATGAACGCCAACTGTATGGGCGGCAGCGACCCGATGAGCGCCACGCCATCCTCCAGCTCTTTCACAGGCATGCCGTTTTGCGCATACACCTCCTTGAGCCCCTTGATGTCGTCCATCAGGTTGGAAAGGAAGGTGCCCTGGTCAAGAAACCGGAAATAGAGATATTGCGCCAGCGCGAAAATCATCGAGGCGTAGAAAAACGTGAGCACACTGAAGACGAGCGACCGGCGAAAGGATATGTGACCGCCTAAGGCGTAGTTGCGGAAACGCTGCAGAAGCCACCCCACCAGGAACGGCGTGGCCATGGCCAACAAACTGCCCCAAGGGGACTGTGGCGCAAACATCATGGCCGCAAAGCTGGCAAGCCACAACAACGAAAGGAACACCCCACCCTGGCGGGCGAAGGCTTTCACCTGAACGATGGAAACGACGTCTATCATAATCGGTGCAAAGTTACGTAAAATTCCCTATAAAGCGACAATTTCACCGCAAAAAGAAAAGTCGCATTATGTTAACGCATCTTAAAAAACAAAGGGCTATGATGGAGTTTCGGCGAAAAGTGTTACCTTTGCAATCGCTTTTCAAGAGGAAGCGTAATGGTTCCTCTTGTGAGAACGAGAATATGGGCAAGTCTCTTACGGCCAGCTCCCTCGGAATCCCCCCAGGACGGGAACGTAGCAAGGGTACGAGGTTGTAGCGGCGCGATAAGAATCGCTTGCCCACCTTCGT
>DAIOEQ010000200.1:0-4772 GCA_036746215.1 Prevotella sp. | reverse complement strand
AATGTTCTTGCTTGCGCTTGCGAAATGCAATTTGTGTGCTGCAAAGTTAATAAAATGAAGACATTATCCATTAGCTTTAGGCTATTTTTTGTAACTTTGCATTTCAAATTGTAGTTGGGAAATGATTTCTGTAGAAAACTTGAAAGTAGAGTTCGGCGTCCGTCCGCTCTTTCACGATGTCAGTTTTGTGGTCAACGACCATGATCGCATAGCCCTTGTCGGCAAAAACGGTGCGGGCAAGTCCACCATGCTTAAGATTCTTTGTGGCTTGCAACAGCCCACTTCGGGCGTGGTGGCCATACCGAATGACACCACCATAGGCTATCTGCCCCAAGTGATGAAGATTTCTGACGACACCACGGTGCGCGAGGAGACACGCAAGGCGTTTGCCGACCACATGAAGATGAAGAGCCGTCTTGACCGCATGCAGCAAGAAATGGCCGACCGTACCGACTATGAGAGTTCCGACTATATGGCCCTTGTGGACCGTTTCACTCTTGAGCATGACCGCTTCATGATGATGGGCGGTGAGAATTACGAGGCCGAGATGGAGCGCACCTTGGTGGGCTTGGGCTTCGAACGGAGTGATTTTGAACGTCCCACGCGTGAGTTCTCAGGTGGTTGGCGCATGCGCATAGAGCTTGCGAAAATCTTGTTGAGGCATCCCGATGTGTTGCTTCTCGATGAGCCCACCAACCATCTTGACATCGAGAGCATACACTGGTTGGAAGTTTTCTTGTCCCAAAGCAGCAGTGCCGTGGTGCTTGTCAGTCACGACCGTGCGTTCATCAACAATGTCACGAATCGGACCATTGAGATTACTTGTGGTCACATTGAGGACTATCGGGTGAAATATGACCAATATCTCGTCTTGAGAAAGGAGCGCCGCGAACAACAGTTGCGTGCCTATGAGAATCAACAAAAGGAGATAGCAGACATCAAGGCCTTTATCGATCGTTTTCGCTACCAGGCCACCAAGGCAGTCCAAGTGCAGCAACGCATTAAGCAACTGGAGAAGATTGTGCCCATCGAAGTGGACGAGGTCGACCAGAAAGTGATGCACCTCAAGTTCCCGCCCTGCCTGCGCTCAGGTGACTATCCTGTCATCTGCGACAACGTGCGCAAGGATTATGGTGACCATACGGTCTTCGACCATGTTGACATGACTATCAAACGTGGTGAGAAAGTGGCTTTCGTCGGAAAGAACGGAGAAGGAAAATCCACTCTCGTGAAGTGCATTATGGGCGAGATACCCTACACGGGAACGCTGAAGATCGGCCACAATGTGCAGATAGGTTACTTCGCGCAAAACCAGGCCCAGTTGCTGGATGAGGACCTCACCATCTACGACACGATTGACCAAGTTGCAACGGGTGAGATGCGCTTAAAGATTAACGACCTGCTGGGTGCGTTCATGTTTGGCGGTGAAATCTCCGAGAAGAAGGTGAAAGTGCTTTCGGGTGGCGAGCGCTCCAGGCTTGCCATGATTCGCCTGTTGCTCGAGCCCGTGAACCTGCTTATCCTGGACGAGCCCACCAATCATCTTGACATGCCGTCGAAAGACGTGCTGAAGGAAGCCATCAAGGCCTTTGACGGCACGGCGATTATCGTCTCGCACGACCGCGAGTTCCTTGATGGGCTCGTGACGAAGGTCTATGAGTTTGGCGGCGGCAAGGTCGTGGAACATCTCGGCGGCATCTACGATTACCTCCGTGTGCACAACGCTGAAACCATCCATGAGGCGCTCGATGCCCCAACGGCGGCCTCTCCTGCGCCCATCCAGGAGACTGTTTCTGACAAGGCCAGTGGCAAGCAAAACTACTTGGATCACAAGGAACAGCAGAAGAAGATACGCAAGGCCAGTCGTGACGTGGAAGAGTCGGAAAAGAAAATTGCGAAGATGGAGGCGCGTGTCAAGGAACTCGACCAGCTCTTTATGGCCCCGGAAAACGCCTCCAACATGGAACTCGTGACCGAATACACATCAACCAAGGAAGCGCTTGACAAGGAAAACGACCGTTGGTTGGAACTGTCGGAAAAACTGGAGCAACTGCAGGGTGGGGAGTGAAAGGCGCTTTCTGCTCGCAATCGGCCCTCGTCAAGTCGTATATGACTGAATGTCCTCATAAGAACAAGTAACTATCCAAATACAAACAACAATGAAAGCGAAACAACTTTTACCTCTGCTCCTGTTTGCCGCAGCTCCTGTTTGTGGTGCCCAGGCGCAGAACAAGTCGGGGCTCGTCTTGTCTGACCTTGATAAGACCGTGAACCCAGCGACCGACTTCTACCAGTTTGCCACAGGTGGCTGGCAGAAAGCCCATCCCCTGCCAGCCGCCTACAGTCGCTATGGCAGCTTTGACATGCTCCAGGAGAATGTCAACAAGCAAATCAACACCATTCTGACAGACCTCTCCAAGAAAAAGTATCAAGCGGGCACCAACGAACGCAAGATTAGCGATTTCTACAAGTTGGCGATGGACTCTGTGCGCCGCAACAAGGAAGGCATAGCCCCCGTCAAGCCTCTGCTTGACGAGATGGAGGCCGCCAAGACGCTCGATGCCTTGCGCCAGGTACAGCTGAAGTATGCCAAGTTGGGCTATGGCGTTCCTTTCGGCGCCTATTTCGGCGCTGATGACAAGAATGTCACCCAGAATATCTTGAGCTTGAGCCAAGGAGGTCTGACGCTTGGCCAAAAAGATTGGTATGTCAACACCGACAAGGCCACCCAGGACATTCGCGAGGCTTTCAAGAAGCACATCGTTCGCATGTTTGAGCTCTACGGCTTCAGTGCCACTGACGCCCAGCGCAAGATGCAGTCTGTGTTCCGCTTTGAGACAGAGCTCGCCTTGATTTCCAAGAGCAACGTGGAACTGCGTGACCCGCAGGCCAATTACAACAAGATGACCCTCGCCCAATTTGAGGAGAACTATCCCAACATCCCCTTGAAGGCCTTCACGCAGGCCGAGGGCGTGGACACCAAGTATATCCAAGAGATGAATGTGGGTCAGCCTTCGTTCTTCGTTGGTCTCGACAAGCTACTGCCCCTGCTTAGCTCCGACGACTTGCGTGCCATCATGGAGTGGGATGTCATACAGGGCAGCGCCTCTTACTTGAGCGACAACATTCGTGAGGCCAACTTCGATTTCTTTGGCAAGACGATGAGTGGCCGCAAGGAGGACTATCCCTTGTGGAAGCGCGCCACCAACCAGGTGCAAGGCGCGATGGGCGAAGCCCTTGGCAAGATGTATTGTGACCGTTATTTCCCAGCCCAGTCGAAGAAGATGATGGAGGAACTGGTACGCAACCTGCAGGTCAGCCTCGGCCAGCGCATCGACGCCCAGACGTGGATGAGCGATTCCACCAAGGCCAACGCCCACAAGAAGCTGGACAAGTTCTATGTCAAGATTGGCTATCCCAACAAATGGACAGACTATAGCAAGCTGACCATTGATCCGAGCAAGACCTTCTACGAGAATGTCGTTGCCACACGCCTCTTTGCCCACGACAAGCAGATTGCAGACAAGGCCGGCAAACCTGTTGACCGTGATGAGTGGTACATGACACCTCAGACCGTCAATGCCTACTACAACCCCACTACCAACGAAATCTGTTTTCCGGCAGGCATCCTGCAGCGTCCTTTCTTCGACCCCAAGGCCGACGCCGCTTTCAATTATGGTGCCATTGGCGTGGTGATAGGCCACGAGATGACTCACGGTTTCGACGACCAGGGTCGCCAGTATGATGCCGACGGCAATCTCCATGACTGGTGGACGGCAGGCGACGCCAAGGGCTTCGAGCAACGTGCCAAGCTCTATTCAGACTTCTTTGATGCCATAGAGGTGTTGCCTGGTCTCCATTCCAACGGCAAGTTCACGTTGGGTGAGAACCTGGCCGACCATGGAGGTCTGCAAGTGGCTTTCAACGCTTTCAAGAATGTCATGGCCAAGCATCCGCTGAAGAGCAAGGATGGCTTTACGCCCGAGCAGCGTTTCTTCCTCGCTTACGCCGGAGTTTGGGGACAGAACATCACTGACCAGGAGATTCGTAATCGTGTGAAGCGCGATCCCCACGCCCTTGGCGAATGGCGTGTCAATGGTGCCTTGCCCCACATCAACGCCTGGTATGAGGCCTTTGGTGTGAAGAAAGGTGACAAGATGTACATTCCTGAGGGCGAGCGCTTGCAGCTGTGGTAACATCAAGATTATAGGATAGGGGGAGTGGCGCTCGTAGTCATCCCCTGCCTCAAATCCCGAGACCAATGGCCCTTGTCGATAATCCGTGTCGACAGGGGGCATCGGCTTCGGGATTTTTCTTTCTTCGTCCTTTTTCAGGAAAACACGTGCGGCGCGCTGCCAAGAAGAGATGTTCGAGCCGTCAGGCTGTTCTCGCTGATTTAAAATGCTTTAAATGTGGCCGCCTGTTGAGATTATTTTCAGCCAGTTACGTGTTTTCTCCCATATTATTGCTAACTTTGTACGGAATATAAGAGAAAGGAACGTTACATGCCACTTAGACTACCCGATAGGCTTCCAGCCATCGAATTGCTGAAGAAAGAGAACATCTTTGTCATGGACGAGAGTCGCGCCCATTCGCAGATGGTGCGTCCGCTGAAGATAGTTGTTCTCAACCTGATGCCGCTGAAGATCACCACCGAAACCGACTTGATCCGTCTGCTCTCCAACACCCCCTTGCAGATTGAGATCAATTTCATGAAGCTCAAGAACCATACGCCCAAAAACACCCCCATCGAGCACATGATGATGTTCTAC
>DAIOEQ010000199.1:537-4783 GCA_036746215.1 Prevotella sp. | reverse complement strand
AGCGGGAATGTGATTGGAAATTTGTAGGTTCAAACATTGACTTCACCTATTATTAAGACTTCTTGGACCGTCCTGTTTATCGTCAGTCGTTATCATACAATTCCGCCAATCCGCTAACCCAGCCTTTCATGGCTTCGCGCAAGGATTGGGGTTCCAGCACCTCTATCATGTTTCCGAAGTGCAACAGTCCCATGATGAAATCATAGGTGGGACGAAGTTTCAGCTCAAAGTCGGCATGGTCTTCGCAAGCACGCAACTCCACCTGTGACGGGTGCAACGGGAGCGAACGCATATAGTGTTGATGGGAGCCGTAGGCCCTGACGACCACAAGCTGCACGGGCACCGTCTCGTCTACCACTACGCCGAAGAACGTGGAGAAATAGTCCTTGGCATCGAAATCGGAGGGAAGCTTGAAATGTTGCTCGGTCGGTTCGACGGCCTCAAACCTGTCGAGACAATAGATGCGCAGCCTGTCCTCGTTGACGCTGCGCGCCAGCACATACCACCGTTTTTGAAACATCTTCAGGCAGTAGGGCGCGATTGGGAACGTAGCGGGGGTCTTGTGTTGGAAATTCCGGTAAGTCGCCATGACGATGTGATTGACTTTCATGGCCTCCACGATATCCGTGAGAAAATGGCGGCTCGACGGAATCTCTTCCACGAGGATGCGGTCTTTCAACGACGCGTTTTGTGACAACGTGTTGGCTGTGGAATAGGCGTCGAGCAACCAGCGCGACAGCTCGCCGTCGGCGAGACTCTCCGGATTGGATATGTAGTAGCGGTAGCCTCCCTTCAATCGGCAATCGATATTCAAGCCAAACGACATGAGAATGTTGTCCTTCCAACGGTTGAAGGTCTGGCGCGGCAGGGGTTCTCCGCGCCCCACGTTGTCGTCGCGCTCCCATTTGTCACTGAGTTCCTTCAACGAGAGTCCGCGATTCCCTGCGCGATACAAGGCGTTGACCACCCAAATGTACTTCTCCAATGTTGTCATAGGTCACTAAAGCTTTTATGAAAGTTCAAAGTTACAAAAATTATGCTATATGCCTATCGCCCTCACGTTAAAAAAAGGTAATCTCCTACCAGGTGACGGGTAGCTTTCCTTTGATTTCCATCATTTCCAATGTTGTGGTATCTCACGCAACGATAATCCATGACGTCTGAGCATCACCTCACAGAAATACTTCCTCAAAACTTGTAGCTATCGACGCTAATATCTTTCTTTTTGAAAGAAAAGTCCCTAAATTATTTGGATTGAAGAAAATAAACGTTATCTTTGCATTAGTTATCCTGAAAACAATCTTTTTACCTTAAGAGGAAACTAATCCTATTGAAGACTTGAAGCGATTGCCTGTGAAGGCCGTCGCTTTTTTTATTGATGGATGCGGGCTTCCTCAGGAACGCTCATCGCCCACACGAAAAAAGGATGGTTCGCAGGCCATCCTCTATTTCTTCCAAAAACGATAAGTGATGTCTTCAAACTGGTCAGCCTCAACACGCCGATAGAGCCGCTGGTTGGTGGTTGGTGACTTCAGCGGTCCAAGGTGACGTATGTATGGGCCCAATTTGATATAGTCGAAATGGCGTTTGTCGATGCCTGGCGCCAGGCGAATGCGCCCACTGTACCAGGCCGTCTTGATGTCGGGATGGTGAGCGTGGAGCCAGGCCGCCAACTGGTCGACAGCAGTGGGGTCGCCATCGCCCCCCATCAGGCTGACGCAGGTCACCATGCCGTCGTTGGCCTGGATGAGGCCTTCCAGCGCCTCAGGTGTCAGGGGCTCGCCGATGTCGTCCCAGAGATAACTGCTGTGGCATCCAGGGCAATGGCAGGGGCACCCCGACAGGTTGATGGCGAGGGTCGTCTCGTCAGGAATCTCCTGAAAGACGACCTCTGTGTTCACGTATTTGATCATGTCATGTCACACCGGAGGGCTCGCCGGTCACTTTGCCACCTCCTCGCGTTTCTTGCCCAATTGTATCTTGGTGGCCGATGGCATGCGGTCGACACCGGCGTAGAAGCGGCGGTGGGCCTCCTTCTGTCGGGCCTCGGAGAAGTTGGACACGCGTTTCAGGTAACCGATGATGCGGGTGAGGTAGTCCACGTTCTTGGAGTGGCAGACGGGGCACTCCTTGAGGTAGCGCTTATCGATGTGCCCGCAGTCATTGCACAAGGTGTTGGGGATGTTGTAGGTGAAGTAGTTGCATCCCTCCTTGGCGGCCACTCGGAAGAGTTGGCGATACTGGGCCTGGGAGAGGTGCTCCTCGAGGTTCATGTGCAGGGCCGATCCGCCGGTGAGGTGCTCAATGTAGGGCGCGCCATGCAACTTGAACTTGTCGATGATCGAGAGCGAGTCGTCCTCGACCACGTAGAAATAGCTGTTGTAGCAGTCGCGGGGCACGAAATAGCCATCCTCGCGGTCCCACTTGGCGTGCTTCACGCCTACGTTCTCCGCCGGAATCATCTCACAGTTGAACATGGCCTCCTTGGAGCGATACTGCTTGTTGTACTTCTCGACCAAGGAAAGGATGCCCTGCACGAAGTGGAGATAGTCGTCATTGGGCGTGATCTTCAGGCCCATGAATTCCGCGGCCTCCACCAGTCCGTTGATGCCGATGGTGAGATACTGGCGGTTGATGTTGATGTATCCGGCGTCGAAGAGGGGCAGCATGCCATGCTTCTGAAGTTCCTTCAGGTTCTCATTGTAGGCCAGTTGCACCTTGTGGCAGAGGTCGATGACCTCGGCGAGATACTGCTTGTAGTCTTGCTTGTGGTTGACGGCATACTGCACGCAACGGTTGAGGTTGATGGTCAGCACGCTCTTGGAGCCTGTCGACACGCCACCGGCTCCCAGCGTGTAGCTGAAGCCATTGTCCTGGATCTCGTTGCGCAGGCGACAGCAGCTCGACAGCGAGTCGGCATTGTCGGAGAGATAGGTGAAGAAGCTATGGCCCTTGGCATACATCTCCGCGGCAAAGTCGCCCCACTCCTTGTCCTTGCAGTCGCCGTTCTCGGTGAGCATGGCCATGGTCTCCACGGGGAAAGTGAGCACGGTCTTGGTGCGCTCCTGGTTGAACCAGGTCATGAAGCGCTTCTGCAGCCAGTCGACGCCCTCCCAGTCGGGCTTGGAGCCATCGGGGAAGAAGAAATTGCCGAAGAGCGAATCGAAGTAGTAGCGGTCGTAATAACTGATGTTCCAGAACACAGCCTGGTAGTTTCGGGCACCCGTGGGCTGGTTGAGCGAATAGACAATCTGCTCAAAGCAGTCGGTGATGACCTTGTCGATGGTGCGCTTCTTCAGGCTGAGGTCCACCACCTCGTCGGCGCGCTTATAGTAGTCGGGGCCGTACTCCTTCTCGATGAAATAGTTCATGTACATCAGGAATTCGGGCGTGGCGCACGCTCCGGCCAGCATCGAACTGACCATGAACACCATGTTGATGAAGCCGCCGCAGAACGACTTCAGGTTGGTGGGAGCCGTGGAGTTGCCGCCGATGCTCGTCGTTCCGCCGATGAGCCAGGGATACATGGTGATGGAAGCGCAGTAGTTGGCGAGGTTGGTCTCGTCGTTCTTATATATAAAGTGGTGTGTCAACTTGTCGATATACTCGTCGGCCAGCTCCTTGCCATACATCTTCTTGATGCGGTCGGTGAGCAGGCGGCGGTTGAGACGGATGAAACTCGACTTGGGAAGCTCACCTATCAACGTGGCGATGTTCTTGTGCTCCACATTGGCGTTGGCGTCAAACTTGGAGCCTGTGGCGGCGTTCTCAGCCTCCATGTAATCGGAAAGGAACTTCATTTTCTCCAGCGTCTCACGGTCTTCCTGATGCTCCTGGCGGTAAAGGATGAACGACTTGGCCACCTTGTAGTAGCCTTCCTTCATCAGCGACACCTCCACTTGGTTCTGGATGTCTTCCACCCGCACGCCATCCTGAATGTCGAGATGGCTGAGTATCTTGGAGACGGAGCCCAAATCGATGGGTTCCTGACACGCGTTGAATGCTTTCAAGACAGCGTTCATGATCTTGTCGAGAGAGAAACTGTCTTTCGATCCGTCACGCTTTGTGATTGTAAAGTTCTTGATTTCCATGCTTTTATCTAAAGTGTTTTGTTCTTGATGTTACTCTTTTTGGAAAACTTTTCTCGTTTTTCGCTTCGGAAAGTTTTCCAAAACGGACAACTTTGATTGGTTTTTCGGTTGATGGTTTTACTCTGCTTAGTAATTTTTCTCTCTGCAAAGGTAAT
>DAIOEQ010000199.1:0-527 GCA_036746215.1 Prevotella sp. | reverse complement strand
CGCTCGAAGAGTTATCTATTTTGTCGCGTTTTACATATTTTAATGACTGTTTTACTACAAAATCAAGCAACATAACTTGAGCCTTACACAAGCTAACTTTTGATTATCATAAGGTTATGGGAGGTCAACATCAGGTTAGCCTGCAACCTGTCACAGGACGCTATTGATCATTCTAAGATAGCAATTGGCACCCATTTGCCCCCCAGAACACTAAACAAGGAGCTATTAGGGGCGAAGGATGACTGGTAATCGGTTGGCTTCTCCCTATTATATATGTTGTGGAAACATGGGTAAGGAACCGACGGCCCAAAGACAACGAAAGAACACCCTTATCTACAAAGGTTGGAAAGACTTCATGGGACAAATAAGCCTCGAAGGAGGCACAATTAAAAAAGAACACACTTACGAACAGGCGCGCAACAGACTTTTACGGTCAATCCACGCTGAATTACCGATTAATTTATTAACTTTGCAGTAAAACAAAACAACGCGTAAATGAAAAGACTGTTTCCCCTCTTCCTCATATC
>DAIOEQ010000198.1:0-4795 GCA_036746215.1 Prevotella sp. | reverse complement strand
GCTCGTGTTGGAGAAATCGAGCGAGCCCTGGATGGTGAGCGGCGACCCGTTGTTGGCAAACAAGTCGTAGTCCTCAAAGACCAGGTGGCTGCCCGTGATGGGCAATGGATCGTCGGCGCAGCGCATCTCCACACCATAAGGCTCACTGTAGATATATGCCGAGTCGAGAATCACCTCACCATTGACGTCTGGCTTGCTGAGCGACCCCTTCACCGTGAGATTGCCCTCGGCATATCCCTTGAGACCGATGATGTGTTCGGGAATGAAGCCGTTGGCCATGTTGAGCGGCAATTGCTCCAGACCCAACTCGGCGTCAAGGTATCCCTCTCCCTCGGACTTGTAAGAGCCGCTCAGGGAGGCCACTTCCTCGCCACCACGTGTCAGGAAACCGTCCACATAGTGGCTACCGTCGGCTTTCGGCAGGTAGGTGAACTCCGCCCCCACATCTCCCATGGCACTGCCCTCATAGACCAAGTTGGCCACATCGACCGTTGACGAGAGCGTCAGTTCCTCCTGCGTCTGCACGAGATGGAAATCGCCGTCGAGGATGCCGGTCATGTCGGGCGTGAAGGGAATCATGGCCAAGGCGTCACCAATGTCAAACTGGTGCAGGCTGACGGTCACATCTTGCAAAGCTTCGGTGTTCTCGTTGTTGGTGTAGATTTGTATGCCCATGCCATCAGCGGCGCGAAGTCTCATGTCAGCGCGTATGCGCCGGTCGTCGCCAAGATAGACATAGTTACTGTCGTTGACCGAGAAACGCTTGTATCCAAGCACGGGGTCATCGCCATAGATGTGCAGGCTTACGCCGTGGGGTTGCATGGAGCCTTGTAAGGCGAGGCTCACGCCCAGACTGTCTTTCCAGTCGTAGATGCGTGTCTTGAGATATGTGCCCCGCTCATTGAGTCCTCCGTCAACAAAAGCGTTGAAGATATACTTAGGATTGTCCTTGCCGTTCTGCACATGGAGCGAGTAAGCCATGTTGTTCTCATCCGACTGGATGCTCAGACGGACCGTGTCGACCTGGAAACTGTCTATCACGAGAGAGTCGATGCTGAGCTGGCCATTGAGCCCCGTCAAGGGCGATGACGTCATGTCGACATACACATTGTTGAGCTCGTAGCCATAGCGTTTCAGGAAGCGGCAGACCATGTTGTCCTTGCCCGACGACAGGTAAAGGCGGGCATAGGGAAGCCGTTTGCGCAGGCTCACTTGGTCTACGTGCCGGTTTTTCAGTTGTGACTGCACCTCCGCCATGAAACGATTGGCGCTCCTGAGCAGGTGCTCGTAGCCGCCACGCCCGTCCATGTCAAGATGGAAGTCACCACAATCGACCACAGCGTGTGTGGTGTCGGCACGCGTCAGCACGTCAAGTACCACATCATCGGGGCGATAATAAGTCTTTGCATCATGGATGGTGACATCGCTCACCATGCCTTTCACGAGATAAAACCGCTTGAGGTCCGTGGCCAGGTCAACGTGGGCGCAGGCAGAAACGGTGAGTGGGCTTTCCGCTATGCGCAGGTTGTAAAGGTCGAGATGATGCAGGTCTCCCGACACGGTGGCGCGCATCTGCTGCCCAGTGGCCAGCGCGTCGAAGTTGACCTGGCCTTGAAACAGAGGGTTGTGCGAATCGATGTCGGCATGGATGCGCCCATTGTGGGCGGAAGCCACTGCCGACACGTTGTCGAGATTGTAGGAGCCATAGCCAAACTGGCGTATGCGCGCCACGGCTTGCAGGCTCGTCTTGGGTGAAAGGATGTCTGTACCCTCGCCCTTGACAGCCAACGATCCTGTGAAAGGATGGAGCCCCATCTTCGGCAAGAAATGCTGTAAGGGAAGACGGGCGGCCTCCAGACGGGCGACGTAGGCCATGCGTTGGACGTTAAGCTGAGCAGTGCCACGCAGCGTCCCCCCTCCCTGCGAAGCCACGAAACGGGTGCGATAGTCGTTTCCATCCACTTGAATGTTTCCGTCAAACGCAATGCCGCGCGGCACATTGAGCGTCCGCATGAGGTCGCGGTCGAGCAATGCCGTGAGAAAACTGAGGTCGTAGGTCCGTGCATGGAGGGACATGTTGGCCTTTAATCGGGCGCGATTGTCAAGGTTGGCCGCAAAGCCATCAGCACTGATGCGGAAAGCTGTGGGAAGGGAGACACGCAGGCCGGAAAGGTGCATTTTCCGCATATTGCCACGAGCCACGGCATCGATGGCCAACGGATAACTGGGCCACCGCCGCGCCAACTCATGGGGAATATTCTTTCCTGCCATTGTTAGAATGTCACGTTTGCCCACATGACCGTGCACGGTTGCGTCAATCTTGCCTGGCGTCTTCTCGTCAAAGGCGTTTAAGTCCATGTCGAAGTCAACCGCCAGGTCTGACTCGGGGGTGCGCAACCACAGGCCCGAGAGTGACAGGCGAGTGCTGTCCATGGCAAATGTGCCATGCAGGCTGTCGACTCTCAAGCCGCATTTCTCTCTGAAATCGCAGGTGCGAATGCGCACGTTAAGCTTCGAGTCACAAAAATAAAAGCTGTCAGCCAGAAGGTTTAACCTATTAAGAAACAAGTGGTTAATATCAAGTCCTTCAGTCTTTTCCGCAAAATTTTGGTCGTAGTGGATGCCGCCGTCACGCCAATCAAGACGCTTGACGGTGTAGAGATTCTTATAAAGGTCAAGATAGGCTTGCTCCGCCCGCGCGTCACCAAACAAGGCCCGCACCGAAAGGGTGTCACCGGGCATATGAAGCGTGAAGTCAGTCTGCCGCAGTTGCAGTTGACGGAGAGCTATCTTCCAATAGTTTTGGCTGGGGGTGGTGTCCTCGGGCACGGTGTCGCTCAATGCCAGGTCAATCTTGGCGTCAGCCAATAGGGCGCGGTCAATATTGACATGTTCCTTGCCCAAATCAATGCCATGGGCCCGCAATCGGAGCTGTCCCACCTGCCCCTTGATGCGCATTGTGTGGACGAGGTTGACTGTGTTGACCTTCATCTGCTCAAACGACAGTTCATCGACCATGACCTGCTTTCGGAACAGAGGCAACAGTTGCACATCAGCCACGAGTGAGCGGATGTCAGCCACCGTGTCGGTGACGCCCCGCAGGGAGTCGTTGGGCTGTAACACGCGCACCTCCTCCATCGATAGGTCGAGGGGAAACTTGAGGTGCACATGCCCCACATGAATGTCCATTCCCATTTGCTCAGAGGCATAGGCGGACACCTGGCGGACGGCCCAATTTTGGAAAGGAGGGAAATAAAAAAGCGCAAAAAGCAAGACCACCAACACCAATGGTGTCAGCAAAACAATACCAATTCTTTTATAGGTCTTGCTCATGGCGTGCTTGATGGATGATTAACCTCCCACGGTGTCGACAATGTCATGCCAAAGATGATCGTCGGGAAGGGGTGACACCAGACGTATCGGCTGGTGGGAAACGGGGTGGACGAACTCCACCTCATGGGATAGAAGCGAGATGCTTCCATCTGGATTGCTGCGCTTGGCTCCGTACTTGAGGTCTCCCTTGATGGGGCAACCCATGTGTGCCAGTTGACAACGTATCTGGTGATGGCGCCCAGTCAGGAGATGCACCTCCAGCAACTGGTAGTTGGCTGTGTGGCCGATGACACGATAGGACAGCACGGCTTTCTTACCGCCTGGCACCTCGCGGTCGTAGGCATAGCTCTTGTTTTGTTTCTCGTTGCGTGTCAACCAGTTGGTGAGTGTCGCCTCCACTGCTGGTGGAGCATTTTTTGTGATGGCCCAATAAGTCTTGTGGATGTCACCGTTCTTAAACATGGCGTTGAGCCTCGTGAGCGCCTTGCTTGTCCGTGCGAAGATGACGAGCCCCGCAACCGGACGGTCAAGCCGATGCACGACACCCAAGAACACGTTACCAGGCTTGTTGTACTTCGTCTTGATGTAATCCTTTACCGTTTCGGAGAGTGGCGTGTCACCGGTCTTGTCGCCCTGGACAATTTCGCCACTCTCCTTGTAAACGATAATGATGTGGTTGTCTTCGTAAACTACCTGCATCGCTAATGCAATCGCACAAATTACATGTTCATGCCACCATCGATCTGGATGACCTGGCCGCTGACGTAGCTCGACATGTCAGAAGCGAGGAAGCAGCAGACGTTGGCGATGTCCTCAGGCTTGCCACCGCGACGGAGAGGTATCTTCTTCATCCAGTCCTTGCGGATCTCCTCTGGCAGCTGTGCGGTCATGGCTGTCTCAATGAAGCCTGGAGCCACAGCGTTGGCGCGGATGCCCTTGGGTCCGAGCTCCTGCGCGATAGACTTCGCCAGGGCGATCATGCCAGCCTTGGAAGCAGCATAGTTGCACTGTCCCGCATTTCCATGCACACCCACGACAGAGGCCATGTTGATGATGGAGCCACTGCGCTGGCGCAGCATGATGGGCGAGCAAGCGTGGATGAAGTTGAAAGCCGACTTCAAGTTGACGTTGAGCACAGCGTCCCACTGGGCCTCGCTCATGCAGAGCATCAGACCGTCCTTGGTGATGCCTGCGTTGTTGACCAGGATATCCACAGAACCGAAGTCGGCGTGTATCTGCTTGACCACCTTGTCGGTCTCCTCAAAATCAGCGGCGTTGCCGGCATAGGCGCGGCAAGTGACGCCGAGAGCCTCAATTTCCTTGCGCGTGGCCTCCAATCCGGCGGCCATGTCGTCGTTGAGCACAAGATCCGTGAATGCGATGTTAGCGCCCTCAGAGGCGAACTTCATAGCGACAGCCTTACCAATGCCGCGGGCGGCACCTGTGATAATGGCGGTCTTAC
>DAIOEQ010000197.1:4402-4812 GCA_036746215.1 Prevotella sp. | reverse complement strand
GAGATAAATATTATGTACACACGTAACAATTGGCTTCCCGAGGTTTTCAATGATTTCTTTGTCACCGAAAACATGCCGCGCGCAAACGCTACCGCACCCGCCATCAATGTCATGGAGGACAATGAAAAGTACACCGTGGAGCTGGCCGCTCCCGGCTTGAAGAAAGACGATTTCGACGTGAACCTCAACCAGGACGGCGACCTCACCATCAAGATGGAGAAGCACCCCACCGAGGAGGACAACAAGGGCCACTACCTTCGCCGCGAGTTTGCCTACCTGAAGTATGAGCAGACGCTCATCCTCCCGGACGACGTGGACAAGCAGCAGATTGCAGCCCGTGTGGCCGACGGCGTGCTCACCATCACCCTTCCGAAGATGAAGGCTGAAGAGAAGAAGGTGGCGCGCAGCAT
>DAIOEQ010000197.1:0-4392 GCA_036746215.1 Prevotella sp. | reverse complement strand
GGCTAACCGCCTGTCGCACAAGCCAAAAGGAAGGCCCACGGAACTTGACTACCAGATAAGTTTGATAGATTTATAATTGTGTGATTGTTAGTTATCAGTCCTCGGATATGCGAATATCCGGGGACTTTTTGTATCTTTGCATCCAAACATTGTAACGATGACAAGCACTTTGACCTTACTGGCATGGGCGCCCCAAAACATCTGGCTGCAAGTGTTGCTGCTTGTGGTGAGCATCCGCGTGGTGCTATGGGGCGCCGACTGGCTGACGGGCGGCGCCGTGGCGCTGGCCGAGCGCATGGGCATCCCGCAGATTGTGATAGGCCTCACCGTGGTGGCCATGGGCACCTCGATGCCCGAGTTTTTCGTCAGCTTGACGTCGGCCGTCAACGGCACGCCCGACTTAGCTGTCGGCAATGTGGTCGGAAGTAACATTTTCAACACATTGCTCATCGTTGGCGTGGCGGCCCTGGTGGCTCCCATCAGCATCCTGAAGGCCACCGTGCGCAAGGACATACCCTTTGCGCTGATAGCCTCCACCCTATTGATGATGATGTGTCTCGACCGCGTGATCAGTCGCACGGACGCGCTCCTGCTGTTCGGATTATTCATCGTTTTTATGGTTTTCACCATCCGCAGCTCTCGCGGCGATCAGCCGCCAACTGACGGTCAGGCGGACGCGGACGCCATGCCCAAACAGACCAAAAGTCCCCTCCGCGCGGCGTTGCTGATGGGCTTGGGACTGGCGTGTCTGGTGCTGGGCAGCAATCTCTTTGTGGACAACGCCTCCGCCATCGCCCACAGCCTGGGCGTGAGTGACGCCGTCATCGGCCTCACCATCGTGGCCGGCGGCACTTCCCTACCCGAGCTGGCCACCAGCGTTGTGGCAGCGCGACAAGGCAACAGTGGCATCGCCATCGGCAATGTGCTGGGCAGCAACGTGTTCAACATCCTCATGATAATCGGGCTCACCGGCATCATCTCGCCCATGGCCATCCAGGGCATCACCACCACCGACCTGGCCGTAATGGTCATCGCCATGATGCTGCTGTGGCTCTTCTCCTTTACCAAGTATCGGGTGGAGCGCTGGGAAGGCGCCGTGCTGACGGCCGTCTTCGCCGCCTACATGGCCCACCTCGTTAGCGCTGCCATCGCGTGAGACGCAAAAGCTGTGGAAGGAAGCCTGCCATTCAACATTTTTTTGTAACTTTGCACCCGCAAACTTACCGAGGGGTACTTGCTCAACCCCCTTTAACAAAACAAGACATGAAAAAACAAAACCAAACGGTGAGTGTGCTGTTCATGCTGTTCAGCATACTCTTCTGCGTTTGCCTCATTGCGGCAAACGTGCTCGAGACCAAACAGATTGCCGTGGGCCCCATCACCTTGACCGGAGGCCTCATCGTCTTCCCCATTTCCTACATCATCAACGACTGCGTGTGCGAGGTGTGGGGGTTCCGCAAGGCGCGCCTTCTCATATGGACAGGCTTCGCCATGAATTTCCTTTTTGTGGCCTTAGGCGCTCTCTGCGACGCCATCCCCGGAGCCTCCTACTGGCACAACGACGCCGGGTTCCACGCCATCTTCGGCTTGGCGCCCCGCATCGCCGCCGCCTCGTTCGTGGCTTTCCTCGTAGGCAGCTTCATGAACGCCTACGTGATGAGCAAGATGAAGATACGCGACGGAGGCCGCCATTTCTCGGCACGCGCCATCCTCTCGACCGTGGCCGGTGAGAGTTGCGACAGCGTCATCTTCTTTCCGCTGGCCCTGGGCGGCGTGGTGCCCGCCGACGAGCTGCCGCTGCTCATGCTGTGGCAGGTGGTGCTCAAGACCGCCTACGAGGTGGTGGTGCTGCCGGTGACCATCCGCGTGGTGAAGGCCATGAAGCGACACGAGGGCGAAGATGTCTACGACAACGGCATTAGCTACAACGTTTTGAAAATCAAGACTATATAATATGGGAAACAGAGAGAATGAGGGACTGAAGTCTCTCGGAAAGAAAACAGAATACAAGATGGATTATGCGCCCGAGGTGCTGGAGACCTTCGTCAACAAGCACCAGGGCAACGACTACTGGGTGCAGTTCAACTGCCCCGAGTTCACCAGCCTTTGCCCCATCACCGGGCAGCCCGACTTTGCGGAGATACGCATCAGCTACATCCCCGACGTGCGCATGGTGGAGAGCAAGAGCCTGAAACTTTATCTCTTCAGCTTCCGCAACCACGGCGATTTCCATGAGGACTGCGTCAACATCATCATGAAAGACCTCATCAAGCTGATGGACCCCAAATACATTGAGGTGACCGGTCTGTTCACCCCACGCGGCGGCATCAGTATCTACCCTTACGCCAACTACGGGCGCAAGGGCACCTGGTTTGAGGAGCTGGCCCGCACGCGCTTCGCCCAGCACGGGTTGCGCGCGTAGGCCGCCACTCACTCGGTGGTCTCCTTCAAGGCTTGCTTGGAGCGCATCTCGGCGATGGCCTTGGCTCGCTTGTTGATGTCGTTGATATCGTTCTTGCGGTAGTAACTTCGCGAGCCGTCACGGTCGGAAAGCACCAGGGAGTCGTCGTCAAGATAGTCGATGGTGCACGTGTCGTAGGCGATGCTCTGGTAACCCACCACCGTGTTGTCCTTGCCTGTGTATTTGGGCTTTCCGCTGGTCATGACAAACTTGCCGTTCCAGATGTGCCAAGCGATGAACCATCCCAACGGAGGATACACCACGGGGCTCTCCTCGGCCAGCGTGCTCGACTCTTGCACGTAGCCCACACTGGTGGCCTCCCATTGCCGTTTCAGCCAGAATCCGTACTCACGGGGCACGAAATAGATGTCCTTCAGCGAGTCGGGCATCTCGCGGATGACCCGCGCCTGTTCCTGCGGGGTCATCGACTCGTGGTCGCGCAGTTGCGGCATGACGATGTAGCACCAGATACCTTTCAGCTGGTCGAGGTCGATCACGATGTCGGCCTCGTGCCGGTTTTTCTTGTTGAGCACCACGGCTATCCAGTCGCCCGTCTTGATACGGCCCAAGACACGATGTTGGCGATTGGCCTTGATGGTGTTGTAGGTCACGGGGTCGCGGCCGTCACCAGGCAACAGCACGACGACCGTGTCGGAGCATCCCTCACACGCCAACCCGTAGATGGTGCTGTCGCCCTTGAGGGGTTGGTCGTAATTGGCCGTCGGTTGTTTGTGAGCCACAGGCTTCTTGTCATCATGGCAAGCCGTCATCACTAAGGCTGCCAACAGAAAAATAAACAGTGTCTTGACGTTCATCTTGTTGTTTTTTGCTAATGCGGGGATAGGCAAGCGGTTCGATGCGAGCGTTGTCTCCACATGGCCGGATGCCCCTTATTCGCTGCGAAGATACAACAAAATGTTGGAATTCCGTAAAAAATGGAGCAAAATCGTCGGATTTGCGACCAAGCGCCACCATGTCCGCTCCTCATGCACGAGCCGCTTTTTCACTCAGCAGGAGCAAGTTCACCAAGTGGAAATCTTGCCTTTGCTTATTTCAGCAGCTTGTGCTTCTCTATGATTTGGAACATCTTGTTGCCCAACTCTTGCGCGCCCGCCGCATCAAAGTGAAGGACATCGTCGCGCAAGGGGGCGTCGGGCACGTCCACCACGTAGATGTTCTTGTCTTCCTTGGCAAGGCGGCGCTGCGCGTCCTCCACACCCTGGCTCCATTGCCGGCTCTTGTGAGAGATGCCTCCGATGATGACTGGAAGGTCCACGTACTTCTTGTCGCCCGTCTTCCTCACAAGATAATCGCGTATGTAGGCTATCACCTGTTTCAAGTTCGCATAGTAGTGACTGGCTTGCTGGCGGTCGCTCTCGCCCTGGTGCCAAAGCAGGAACTTGATGTCATATCCCTCTTTCAACTTGCCCAGACGGTTGTCGATGCAAGCGCCGATGTTCTCCGTAAAGGCTTTCAGGAGACTTTTTCCGCCCTTGTCCGACGCCACGTTCTTGGCGAGATACTCCGGCGAGGCGTTCCAGTACTCATTGTTGTTGCTGGGGCACAGGGTGTCAATGGCTGTCCCGCCAAGGCTCTCCTTGATGACATAGAAGTCTCTCTTCAGTTTTTTCTCCACGTTCCAGTACACTATGGCGTCGTAAGCCCAGCGGTTAGGATTGTCCTTGTTGGCTATGCGGGGCCAAAAGGTCTCAAACTTCCCGCCGCCCGACATGCGGCTGGAGCCGAAGCTCCACTGGCAGAACTTGTATTTTTGGCGTTGTATCTCCGCCGGAAGCTCCGAGTTCATCACTCTTCCATCCGTGTTCGACTGTCCTGCGGTGAGAATCACCACGGCAGGTTTTTTCCGGGCGGAAGCGGTTGTCATCGCCAAAGCGACAAGAATGAGGCAAACATACTTCTTCATTCGTCTT
>DAIOEQ010000196.1:0-4833 GCA_036746215.1 Prevotella sp. | reverse complement strand
GTGAAGCCCGACGTGGCGGTCTCCACGCGCGACGCCTACAGCCAGATTGTCTGCCGCAAGCCGGAGAAGAGTTGCCGCGACATCGTGCGACAGCCCATCGATACGTGGCGTGACCAGCTGGTCAACGACTTTGAGCGTCCCGTCTTCGCCCGGCATCCCGAGTTGGCACAAATCAAGCAGAGGCTCTACGACATGGGCGCCGCCTATGCCGCCATGAGCGGATCGGGCTCGGCGCTCTTCGGCATCTTCCGCCAAGAGCCGCAGCGCCTCGACGAGACCTTTGCTGACTGCTTCACGTTCCACGGCGCGCTCTGAGAGACGGAAGCCATCACTTTGTACAGGTTCTCATTTTGTGTGGGGACGTAATGATAAGATGCATGGCGCTTTTAGATAAGAAGTGACGCCCCGCCTTGGCGATTTTGTAGCCAAGGCGGGGCGTCACTTGTGTATGGATGGCATCTGCGGCTCAGTCGCACATCTGCCGCAGCTCTTGCCAGATGCGCTGCACGGGCAGGCCCATCACGTTGAAGTAGCTGCCGAGGATGCCCGTCACGCCGACGTAGCCGATCCACTCCTGGATGCCGTAGGCGCCCGCCTTGTCGAAGGGACGGTAGTGGGCGATGTAATAGTCGATCTCGTCATCGGTGAGCTCACGGAAGGTGACCTCTGTCGTGACGGAGAACTGCCGCTGGCCTTCGTGTGTGGTGAGGCACACGCCAGTGATGACGTGGTGCGAACGACCGCTGAGCGCATGGAGCATCTGGCGTGCCTCATCAGCGTCCTTGGGCTTGCCCAGCACGCGGTAATCGTGGTCGCCGCTGCCTATCACCACTACGGTGTCTGCCGTGATGACGAGCTCCCCAGGCTTCACCTGGTAGGCCGCCGCCTTCTCGTGGGCGATGTATTGGGGTATCTGGCTTACGGGCAAGTCGTGAGGATATGCCTCGCTGATGCCCTTGATGACATGCACCTCGAAGTCGAGGCCCAGTCCGGCAAGCAGCTCGCGCCGTCGTGGCGAGTTGCTCGCAAGGATGATTTTATAGGGAATGGGTTTGATCATGTTGTTGGATTGTTGTGGCTTACCAGCCGAAGGCGCGGGCGCTGCTCAGCCATTTGCCCTGCGCCTGGAGCACCTGCTCGATGACATCGCGGGCGCATCCGTAGCCACCGTTCTTGTCGGACACATACACGGCCGCGGCCTTGGCCTCCGGGCAAGCGTCAGCCGGACAGCACGGACAACCCACGCGGCGCATGACCTGCAGGTCGGGGATGTCGTCGCCCATGTAGATGATCTCGTCGTCGCGCAGGCCGTATTGAGAGACAAACTGCTCGTAGGTCTTGATCTTCACCGCGCATTTCTGGTAGATGTCGGTCACGCCCAGGTAGCGGTAGCGCTTGCCGATGGCATCGGCCTGGCCGCCCGTCATGATGGCGCAGCGGATGCCTTCCTTCTGTGCCAGCTGTATGGCGTAGCCGTCCTTGATGTTGATGGTGCGCACAGGCATGCCCTCGTCGTCCATGCTGATGGTCGAGGCCGACAGCACACCGTCAACGTCGAAGATGATGGCGCGTATCTTTTTCAGGTCGTAATTGATCATGATGCAGTGGGGTGGGGCGTGTCAGAGGTCAATGCTCGACTTGTTGATGACGTTCTCCCACTTCAGCTTCTCCTCGTTTTGCGGTTTGCGCTCGTCGGCGGGATGACCGACGGCCAGCACGAAGAGCACCTCCTGCTCCTCTGGCAAGCCGAGGATGTCGTGGATGACCTTGTTGGCGGGTGTGCCGTCGGCCTGGTGCTTGTCGCGCATCTGTATCCAGCAGGAGCCCAGTCCGAGGTCCTCAATCTGCAGTTGCATGATGGTGGCCGCGATGGAACCGTCCTCTATCCAACAGGGGTTGGTCTTCGGGTCGCCCATGATGACGATGGCCAGGGGCGCGTCCTTGAGGAATGCGCCGCCGCTCTCCTTGGCCTCGGCCATGGCGGCGATGGCCTTGGGGTCGTCGGTCACGGCGAAATGCCAGGCGCGCAGGCCCTTGCTCGACGGCGACATGAGGGCTGCTCGGAGGATGAGGCGCACGTCGTCGGCGCTCACTTTCTCGTCGGTGTACTTGCGGTGGCTGCGCCGCATTTGTACCAGTGTCTTGAAGTCTTTCATGGATGGAAGTTTTAACGTTTCATCGCAAAGTTACAAAAAACGTGAGACAAATGCTACGTTATCCCCGCATTTTTTACTAATTTTGCCAACATGAACCCCATCATCGTGACCATCTATTCGCGTGGCGAGACGTTGCCGCCCCTCATCGGCAGCAATTTCTTCCATAGTGCCGAGCTCTTCCACATCGTTGAGAAGTCGCCCGGACAGCGTCCTTTCATGGCTGTCGCGACTGATGCCGAGGGCCGCGAGCTGGGGCACCTGCTGGCTTTTGTCCATGTGCATGGCATGTGGTTGCCGCCCTTCCGCTATTCGAAAGGGCGCGCTTATGGCGAAGGCGAATATGCCGATGGCGTGCGGCGGGAGGATGTGTTTGCCGTGTTGCTCAAGGCCATGACCCGCAAACTGCGCCGCCGACTGTGCTTTGTGATAGAGTTTAGCGACCTATCCAAAAAAATGTTTGGCTATCGGCTGTTTCGCGAGAACGGCTATTTCCCCGTCGCGTGGATGGAGGTCTACAATTCGCTCCACTCTGTGGCGCCGCGCGACCGTCTGAGCCCCAAGATGCTCGACCGCATTGAGCGTGTCAGGAAGATGGGCGTGGAGACGCGCGAGGTGGAGACGGAGAAGGAACTGCATCAGTTTTACAAGTTGCTTAATGGCTTCTACCGGTTCAAGATGCGCCGCGTCATTCCCTCCGAGGCCCAGCTTCGGCAGTTTGACCGAAGTGACCATGCGCGGGTCTTCATCACCCTATATAAGGGGAGGGTGATAGGCGGAAGCCTCTGTCTCTTCTCCGAGGGCAACTGCTACTTGTGGTATCTTGCCTCGCGACGCAAGAGTTACCCTCACTTGCACCCGAACATGATGACCATTTGGCATGCCATCAACTGGGCCTGGACACACAACTACGCCCATATCTTCTTCTTGGATGTGGGCCTTCCCGTTCCCCACAGTCCGTTTCGCGACTTCATCCTCTCCTTTGGCGGCAAGCCCGCCAGTTCCTACCGTTGGTTTAGGTTCATGCCGGGCTGGCTCAATGGCCTCTTCTCGTGGTTCTACCGCGAGTGACGTCCGCTATAAGACGCCTGTCTTCTTGAGTTCTTGGCGCAACTTTTCGGTCGTGGTGAACACCACGCCGTGCCAACCGGCACGCCGCGCGCCCTCAATGTTCTCCGTCTTGTCGTCGATGAACAGGCACTCGTCGGCCTTCACGTCGAACTTCTCGCAGAAAGCCTTGTAGATGGCCACGTCGGGCTTCAGCAGGTGGACCTGGTGGGAGATGAGACTTCCGTCGAGCTGGGCGAAGGGCTTGGGAAACTTGCGCATGACATCGAACACCTTGGTCGACCAGTTGGACAGTCCCAAGAGGCGGTAGCCCTTGGCCTTCAGCTCGGCCATGAGCGTGGCGATGCCCGGCATCTCGGCGGTGAAGATGTCTGTGTAGCGCTTGTCGAGCAGGTCGATGGCCTGCGTGAACTGGGGCCACTGTCGCTTCCACTCCGTCATGTATTCGTCAAACGACTTGTCGGCCTTGTCGAGCCGTCCGTTGTTTTCCTCTGTGAGCACTTGCGCCATGAACAGGTCGGCCTGTTCCTCGCTGCCCAGCGAGCGGGCGAAAAATCCGCGGAAGTCATACTCCACGAGCACGCCTCCGTAGTCAAAAACGATGTTCTTAATCATGGTCTTTCATGAGTGACGCGGGAGCGTCCTTGTAGGGATGCGCCAGGTCGAGATAATAGAAATTGTGCTGAAACTCGGTGCCTGCCTTGGGCGGTGTCATGTAGTCGCCATACATCTCGGTGAGCAGGTAGTCGCTGTCGGCGGCGCCACGCAGGGACACGCCCTCAAAGGTGTAGGACTTGCCGTCGCCAAACACCTCGCGGGGCACGATGCTCCGGAAGTCGTCGTCGAAGCAGAGCACGTAGCGCGACTGGTCGTAGTCGTACTTATGGAGCAGGCGGCTGATGCTCCGCTGCAGTCCCTCCACGGTGAACAGGCGGCGGCAGAGCAACGGCAGCCAACTGCTGGGTCCGTGGCCGTGGCGGTAGGGGTCACGGTAGGTGAAATAGAGCAACTTGCACAGGTGCTTGTAGTGGCGCACATGTAACCACTGGCGCAGGCGGCTGTCGGGCATGCCATCGAGTGGGAACACGTCGACATAGACGCCGCCGAGGTAGCGCAGGTGGGCGTGCTCGATGAGCGTGGTGCGCGCGTCCTGCAACTTGGCGAAGGGCTGCGGGTAGTGGTGGTCGTTCTCGGCGCACACCAGTTCGTAGCCTTCGGGCAGCCATTCCTTGCAGTGGGCGATGAGCTGGTCGTAGTCGCTGTGGGGCATGCACACGTCGGCGTCGTCGTCCCAGGGGATGAAGCCCTTGTGGCGCACGGCCCCCAGTTGGGTTCCGGCTGCGATGAAATAGCGCAGGTGGTGCTTCCGGCATGTGTCGTCGATGGCCTTCAGGGTGCCGAGCATCACCTGGTGCAGGTCGTGGAGATTATAGTCTGCCATGGATGTTCATGATTGTTGTCGGTTGCAAAGGTAGTCAATTTTTCCCACATGGCATTTCTGTTACAGTATGTAAATGCTTTCTGGCAATATTTTATGGCGAAGTTTCTTTTTGGCGGGAAAATATTTTGTTGCTTGGAGTAATAATTGTAAATTTGTCGCCATAATGTAAAC
>DAIOEQ010000195.1:3562-4838 GCA_036746215.1 Prevotella sp. | reverse complement strand
ATTTTGCAATCTCCGTAGCCACCTCATCAAGCGAATGGGCCACGCGGATGAAATCGGTCCAGTGGCCACGGATGAAGCCACGGGCCTGCAGGTCATCGAGCAACGCCACCAGGGGCTTCCAGAAGTCTTTCATGTCATAGAGGATGACCATCTTGCGGTGGTAGCCGATGGTGTGGCTGGCCGCCACGGTGAAAATTTCGTCGAGGGTGCCTATGCCACCCGGCAGGGCCACCAGCACGTCGCTTTGCGCAAGCATCAGGTCCTTGCGGTCGGAGAGATTGTCGCAAGCCACATTGACATCGAGGTACGACGACACCCTGCCGCCACGCTCCACCAGACGCGGCACCATGCCTATCGTGGTGGCGCCCGCCTCGTGGGCAGCGCGAGCCACACACTCCATCAAGCCCATGTTACACCCGCCGAAGACCAGTTGGTGGCCCTCGCGCCCTATCCATTGTCCCAAAGCCTCCGTCTGCTGGAAGTAATCGGGATCAATATGCTCATTCGCTGAGCAGAACACTCCTATTTTCATAATAATTGGTTTATCTGTATCAAAATTAAGATTTTTGGGCGAACCTACCAAAATAATTCCGTATTTTTGCAACTACAAGGTTTCCTATCGCCTTACTCTAACAACCACTGCACAACTCTTAACGCCAAAAACACCATGAACAGACCATACATCCTTCTCGCGACACTCCTGCTGTCAATAGGCGCCAGCACGCCATCACGGGCCCAAACGCCCAAGCGCAACCACGGGAGCGACCTCTCCCTGTCAATCGGCCGGCGCAACGCCGACTCCACACGCACACGCACCGTGGAACTGGGTATCATCGGCGCGGCCGACACACTGCGCGGCTTGTCGGTGGAAGCCATAACCTCCGGATACGGGGTGACCCACGGCGTGCAGCTGTCGGCCATCAACAACTTCGCCTCTTACCTACGCGGCGTGCAAGTGGCGGCGTTCTGCAATGTCACGACACATCCCTTCATGGGACTCCAACTGTCACTTGGCTCCAACATCGCCATGGGCATCCGCAAGGGCACGCAGGCGGGACTGTTGGTCAATGTGGCATCGGGCAGCATGCGCGGACTGCAAATTGGCGGATACAACTACGCCGACACACTGACCGGTTCGCAAGTGGGTCTCATCAATGTGGCACTCGAACACCCTCACGGCGTGCAGGTCGGACTGGTCAACTACACACGCGACACACGCGCCAAGAAGATAGGGCTCGTCAACATCAACCCGTCGACGGTCATCGATGTGATGGCT
>DAIOEQ010000195.1:0-3552 GCA_036746215.1 Prevotella sp. | reverse complement strand
CCTTTGCTTCCTGTCTGCAGATACATCGATGTGATGGCTTTCGGCGGCAGCTCGTCAGCCGCCAACATGGCCCTCCGCTTCCGCAACCGCTCCACCTACAGCATACTCGGCATCGGCTCACCATACTTGGGATTTGACGGTCACTTCTCGGGCTCGGTCTATTACCGCCTGGGACAATACTTTCCCCTGAACAAGCGATGGTCGCTGAGTGGCGACATAGGCTTTGCCCACATCGAGTCTTTTGAGGGAAGTGACGCGGAACATCCCGAGCATCTTTACGCCCTACAAGCCCGACTCAACGCCGACTACCAAATCAACCGGCACCTGGGCGCGTTCGTCTCCGTGGGATATGGCAACACGCGACGCTACTATCACCATCAGAACTTTAAGGACGAACTGATTGCGGAGGGTGGACTCACCTGGCGGTGGAACCACCACAAGGACCCCTACACACCCGGAGCGAGGACCATTTGCGACACCACCAGCAACCAGCCGCTCGCCCTCTGGAACGACGGGCGGGCCAACTTCTGGAAAGCGGCGGCGGAAGCCACGGGCATCAATGTGCTCGTGCATTGCTTCGACCGGTTTGTCATGAACGAGGATTTCGCCAAGGTCACCTTCAAGACCATCGGCCATAACATCAGACATGGCTTCGTGTGGGACAACGACCAGTTCTCCACCAACCTCTTCGCTCACCCCTACCACGGCAATCTCTACTACAACGCGGCACGCTCCTGCGGCCTGTCGTTCTGGCAGAGCGCGCCCTATGCCTTCGGCGGATCGCTCATGTGGGAGATCGCCGGCGAGCGCGAGCCGCCCGCCATCAATGACCTCATGGCCACCACCATGGGAGGCATCTGCATCGGAGAGGTGACCCACCGCATCTCCGAAATCATCCTCAACGACAGCACACGGGGTTTCCGGCGCTTCCTGCGTGAGGCCGCGGCCACGCTCGTCAATCCCATGGGCGGCTTCAACCGCATCATCTCGGGAAGAGCCTGGAAGGTGAGGGGCGACCACAACAAGTATTATGACGCCACCAAGACACCCATAGACTTCTCCATATCAGCGGGCATGCGCTACCTCAGCGACGACGGCGCCCTCTTCCGAGGCGAATGGAACCCATACCTGAACATCTTCCTCGAATACGGAAACCCATTCCATTCCAATGGCAACAAGCCCTACGACTTCTTCTCCCTGGAGGCCACCGTCGGCATGTCGAGCAACCAACCACTGGTCAACCGGCTGCATATCGTGGGGCGCATCTGGGGAAAGAGCATTGAAACCAACAGCGACATGGAGGCTGAGGTGGGCATCTTCCAGCACTTCAACTACTATGACTCCAAACCCGTAAAAGACGGAACGAACCTCACGCCCTACCGCATCTCAGAGGCAGCCGCCCTGGGACCAGGCTTGCTGCTTCGCTTCCCAAAGGTGGGCGCGCTCAACAGGTTGGAGCAACGGTTGTATCTCAGTGGCATCTTGCTGGGTGGAACCAAAAGCGACTACTACAATGTCATCGACCGAGACTACAACATGGGGTCGGGCTTCTCGGTGAAAACGAAAACGCAAATGGACTTCCGCGGCATTGGACGATTCATCATCCACGCCAACTATTACCGCATCTTCACATGGAAAGGCTATGAGGGCAAGGATCTGGAGCACACCGACCCGCTCTACCTCAACGCCCAAGGAGACAAAAGCAACGCCGAACTCATCGAGCTGACACCCATGTGGGAGTTTGACCTCCGAGGTCCATTGAGCATCAGTTGGAGCGCCAGCTACTTCATCCGAGAGACCCGATACGCCTATCATGACAACGTGAACGCGCGCACTTTTGAGACACGTCTGGGACTGACCTGGCACATCTGAGCGTCGAACCAACCACAGGACTGCACATGACCGACATGCCAGCCATGTAAATTTCTGCAAAAACAAAAAAAGCACTTGCCGTTTCCTCAACGGGAAATTGCAAGTGTTTTTTTATATTTTATCGAGCACTTCCAGCTTTCACATTTGGCGAAAGGACCTTCGTTTCTGCCGCTAACCTCAACGCTTCTTGTACGACTCCATGAAACGGTAGAGCCCATGACGCACGGAACGCAGGCCAAAAAGCTCGGTGTGGAGGTCGTTGACGGGCATCCATTGCAGGGCTGCGGCGTCATCCTGTGCCTTGAGCGGAGAGAAGTCATCAACCTGGCAGATGAAGAAACTGTCGAGCGTCTGCACCTCAAAACCAGAATAGAGATAGACATTAGGTAAGCTGAACACATAGCGTGCGGCGCTCACCGTCAGTCCAGTCTCCTCCTTCACCTCGCGAATCACGCCTTCCTCAGCCGTCTCGCCGATGTCTGCAAAGCCGCCCGGCAAGTCGAGCGTGCCCTTGGCCGGTTCCTTTTTGCGCGTTACGACAAGCAATTCGTCCTTGTCATTGAGGATCAGCGCCACATTGGCCGCACTGGGGTTCAGGTAGTATTCGAACCCGCAATTGTCACACTTCTTGCTCTTGTCGTCTTGAATCTCGAAGTGCTTGCTGCCGCACACGGGGCAGTACTTGAATTTGTCTAAGGGATGCATGGGCGTCTTTTCGAATGTTATTTGGCCAATAAGCTCTTGATTTCCGCGTCGAGATCCTTAATTTGGATGTCACGCTTCTGCAAGACGTTGTTGCGGTCGATGGTGAAATAGGTGGGCAGAGACTGCACATTGTATTGCGTCAGATACTCTGAGTTGGTGCTATTCTCGTCGCGCACACAAATCCAAGGCAAAGCGGCGACACTCTCTTTCCAAAAATGCTCGTCGGGATCAAGGCTCACTTGGTAAATCTCAAAGCCCTGGGCATGATACTTGTTGTAAAGGTCGCGCAAGCGCATGATGCGCTCGGTGCTGCCCTTGGAAGCGAAGACATGGAAGTCGAGAAGCACGACCTTGCCCTTGAGGCTGGTGAGCTTCTGCGTCTTTCCGTTGCGGTCGGGCAACGCTATCTCTATGACGCCCGCCGAATTGATTTTGCTGGCATCGATGGTTTGGCTCTGTTCCGCCTGCAGGATACGCACATTCTTCATTCCTTCGATGGCAATGTTGTGGAGATTGGTGCCACGCTCCGACCCAGGATGGTAAGTGTCCCAGCTTGTTGCGACAGCGGCGTAAGCCTGCACGTCCTCCTTCTTGCTCTGGGGATCGAAGATAAGACCGACCTGTTGCCCCACAGTGATGGTTTGGAAGAGGGCGAAATATGCGTAGGCACGCCACGGTTCCTTGTAGATATAGTCGTTTTTCACCTTATATTTGTACACCTCCAGGATGGTGCGCACGCTGTCGGCTTCCTTGTCATAAGAGACGCTGGGGTTCTGGACAATGGCGTTGACCTGAGCCTGCAAGTTGAGTTGCATCAAGGCGAGCTCCTTAATCTTGGCACACTCCGACGATCCTTCTACCTCATAATTGCCAGTCATGGTGGGATAAGAAGCTTTCACCCGAATCTGCTCGGTGGAGTCGACCGCCACGTTGATGATTTGGCGGGCGATGCGCAAACGGTAGAACTCGGGGGCC
>DAIOEQ010000194.1:0-4866 GCA_036746215.1 Prevotella sp. | reverse complement strand
CCGTACCAGCCTTGGCCACGGGCTGCGAGACGTGCCCACAGGCATCGGCACGTCTGTCAGACTCATGCGGGCTCACACTTTTTAGTTCGACTTTTTGCGAAGCGTCACACTTTTAAGGACGTGTTTTTGTATAACGTATCACTTTTTAGTTCGACTTTTTGTGAAACGTCACACTTTTAAGGACGTGTTTTGCGGTGTTTCCACCAAAAACGTGTAACTTTGCAAGCGTAAACATTCAAGCAGTCAGGCTATTATGAATAGAAGCGCCATCAAAAAGCTATATCAGTGGAAAGAGAGCAACGACCGCAAGCCGTTGGTCATGCTTGGAGCGCGCCAAGTAGGAAAGACTTGGTTGATGCAAGAATTCGCCCAAAAAGCGTATTCCAAATACGCCTACATAAACTTCGAGGACAACGAAACACTCAGGGGATTGTTTGAGCACGACTTTGACATGCCGCGCGTCATCGCCACGCTGGAATGGTGCGCAGGTGTGGCCATCGACGAGAACACACTCATCATCCTCGACGAGATACAAGAAGCCACACGCGGCATTACAGCCCTCAAATACTTTGCGGAGAAAGCCCCACAATATCACGTGATGGCAGCCGGTTCTCTGCTGGGCATCGCCATGCACAAAAATGACTCCTTCCCCGTAGGCAAAGTTGACTTTTTACATCTTCATCCTCTCTCGTTCTTTGAGTTTCTGGATGCCGTTGGCGAAAATAAGATGGTAAGTTTGCTCATGGCAAAGGATTGGGCGATGATAACGGCATTCCGAAACCAATTTGAGGAGCGTTTGCGGCAATATTATTATGTGGGTGGCATGCCCGCCGCAGTTTTGTCTTTTGTCAGCGACAACAACCTAAACAAAGTGAGGGACATTCAGAACGCGATACTTGAGGCTTACGAGCGAGACTTCTCCAAACATGCCCCTGCCATCGATGTCCCCCGCATCAGAATGGTTTGGCACTCCATTCCAGCCCAGCTCGCCAAGGAAAACAAGAAGTTTATCTATGGAGTGGTGAAAGAAGGCGCCCGGGCAAAAGATTTCGAGCTTGCCATAGAATGGCTGAAGGATGCCGGCCTTGTCCACAAAGTGAGTCGCTGCAAGAAAGCCCAGCTGCCCTTGGCAGCCTACGAAGACTTCTCAGCCTTCAAGTTGTTTCTGTCAGACGTCGGCTTGATGTGCGCCATGAGCAATGTACCTGTGCAAAGCCTATTGAGCGGAAACATGCTTTTTGCGGACTTCAAGGGCGCGTTGACCGAACAATATGTCTTGCAGCAACTCATGACAAACCCTTCCCTGTCGGTTTATTATTGGTCAGCCGAAAACTCCCGTGGAGAAATCGATTTCCTGATACAGCAAGAGGATAACATTCTTCCCATAGAGGTGAAAGCCGAGGAAAACCTACAAGCCAAAAGCCTTCGCTCTTTTGTCGGGCGCAATCCAGGCCTGCATGGCGTTAGGCTGTCCTTGTCGCCCTATCGCGAGCAGGACTGGCTGACCAACTATCCTCTCTACTCCGTCTTGGCCCTATTCGGGTGACAGTTCACTCCATCACCCACTCGGCGAAGTTGGCCTCGCCCTTGACGGTGAAGTTGATGCCCACCAGGGTCACGGGCTTGGCGGCGCCCTGGTAGGCGTCGGCGTAGCCCTTGTCATGGATTTGTCGCAGGGCCTCGCGGGCGGAGCCGTCGAGCTTGGTCTCGACGATGTAGACGCGGCGGGCGGTCTCGAGCACGGCGTCGACGCGGCCCGTGTGGGTGCGCACCTCCACCTGCATGCGGTAGTTGGTCAGCAGGGAGAACATCACGTAGAGCAACTGTTGGTAGTGGCCCTCGTAATGGGTGTTGTCGCAGTAGGGGACGGTGGCGAGGAAGTCTCTCATGAGCCGCAGGGCGCCGTCCATGTCGTCGCGGTTGATGAGCGACGCCATCTTGGCGATGGCCGTGCCGCCGCGCCCGCCACGGGGGCCGAGAAACTTGACTCAATGGCAGCAACGACAGAAACAGGCCCACGCGTATCTCCTTGTTGGGGATGCCGAGGTGGTAGACGTCGCCGAAGGGGTCGTAGTCCTTGATGGTCAGGTAACCGCTCTGGTAGAGCAAGGGGGTGATGGACTCCATGCTCTCCGTCGGCGCGTCAAACTCAGGGCGGATGGCGTCGATGCCCTCGCCGATGTCTGACGGGATGACGCCAAACTTGCGCATCATCTCTATCAGGTAGGTGGGCGTGCCGGAGGAGAACCAGTACTGGTCGAACATCTTGTCGGCGAAGCAGTTCAGGAGGCTGTAGGGGTTGTAGATGTCGGTCGACGGCCACGTGAAGTGGTAGCCGTCGTAGTTGGCCTGCAGTCGCTCTACCGCCTGCTGGCGCGTGAGCCGCTGGCTGTCGGCCAGGGCGTCGATGTCGGCTGACAACTGTGTGAGCAGCTCCTCACGGGTGATGCCGCAGATGCCGGCATAGTCAGGGAGCATGCTGATGTTCTTGATGTTGTTGAGCTCGCTGAAGATGCTGAGCTGGGAGAACTTCGTGATGCCCGTGAGGAAGACAAAGCGCAGGTAGGGGTCGCAGTCCTTCAGCGGACTGTAGAAGTTGCGCATCACGTTGCGGAGCACGGGCAGCTGCGTGTCCTCGTGCACCACATCAAGCAGCGGCGCGTCATACTCGTCGATGAGCACCACCACCTGCTTGCCGGTTTTCTCATAACAATGGTGGATGAGGTCGGAAAGGCGGTCGTTGGGAGATGTAGCTTTCCGCACAAGGCCGAAAGTCTTCTCTTCCCTTCGCAACATGTTGTCCAAATAGTCTTCCAGCTGCCCCTTCTCCATGTGCTTGCCGCTGGCCATGCTGAAGTGGAGCACGGGATACGCGGTCCACTCCTTCTCGAGCTTCTCGAGGGCCAGGCCCTTGAACAGCTCACGCTTGCCCTGGAAATAGCTCTTCATCGTCGACAGGAGCAGCGACTTGCCGAACCGCCGCGGGCGGCTCAGGAAGAAATACTTGCCGTTGGTGTGGCTCATGCGGTAAATATATTGCGTCTTGTCCACATACATGAAGTGGCCGTCGATGATGTTCTCGAAGGTCTGTATGCCCAAAGGATAAAGTCGTGTCTCCATGTCGGATGAGGGGTTGAGGGTTATTCTGTTGCAAAAATAAGGCTTTCCCGACAAATGCGCAAGAAAAAATGCGCGAAAGTGCCCAAGTGACGGATGGCACTTGAGCTCTCACGCGCGCGGCGTTTTCTTTTTCAAGGGGCCCCGCCTTGCCAAGACGCCCGCCCTTCTCCTGGCGATGTTGGGAGAAAGGGCGGGCGTGAGGTGGCGGGGGATGTGGCTTCCGCTCAGATGAGGCGGCCGGAGAACATCACCTTCTTGATGTCGTCCTCGTGGTCGAAGATGAAGCGGGCCACGATGGAACTGAGGATGGCGGAGGTGGAGAGCTTCTCGGGACCGCAATACTTCATGCGGTCGAGCACGTTCTTGAGCGACTCGTCGATGTAGATCGTGGCGAGCTTGCCGCCGCCGTCCTTGTACTGCTTGGCCATGTCGAGGAAGAGGTCCCACGAGTCGCGTGAGTCGTCCTTGACGATGGTGTATTCCTTCATGGTGTTCTCCTTGGGGCGCCGGCCGCGCGGGGCGCGTTCCGGGGTGCTAGCGGGAGCGTCGGCTGCAGGGGTGTTGGCAGGGGTGTCGACGGGGGCTTCGGCGGGCTTCTCCTGGACGGGAGCGGCCGCCTGGCTCTCCCCCACCCCGCTGGCTGCCGCCGGCTGTGCGGACTGTTGTGTGGCGGACTGGGCTTGCGGCCCAGCTTGCGGTTGCTGGGCCGTGGGCTGTGGCTCAGCGGCCACGGCGCTCTCCTCGTCTTTTCCTGCGGGGGTTTCTTCGGCGGGCTCGCTGATCTTGGTGACGTCCACCTGGGGGTTGAGATTGGGTTCTGCGGTGCCGTTCTGCAGGGTGTGCACCAGGCCCTGTATGCCACCTGGCAACACGACGCGTGTCTTTTGTTTGTTGGCCATAATGTGTGTAGTCTATCTGGGTTCTTTATTTGTTTGCTATGAATGTAAGTAGTTGTGCACAATTAGCTTACGCAAACGACAAAGCGTTTAAATCCATGTTGTCTCCATTGTCTCTATTGTCGTTCACATAAGATAATTATGAGCAGTTACTATACCTTAGGTATAGGCGGCGATTGTCAAGGCTCACCTATACTTAACGGACGTGGGTCGTCCGTCCTCACTCCTTCATGCGGCGTATCATGAAGTCGAAGGCGGGCTTGACGGCCTCGCGCTGCGCCGCAGTGATCTCCACGGTGTTGATGCGCTTGAGCGCGGCGCGCGCGGTGATGCGCGGGGTGACGGCGCCGAGCTGCTTGAAGATGGCGTCGGTCTGCTTCCACATGTCGAGCTCGCTCTTCGTGCCGATGCGCACGTCGATGCGGTTGGGCACGAAGAAGAGCTTGGCCGTCATCTCGGGCGTGTGCTGGCGCAGGGCGTTGATCACCTGCACGAACGTGCCCGTGGAGTCGAGCGTCTTCTCCTCATACTCGTAGGGACAGACGATGAAGTCGGCGTTGGTGAACATGGGCACCAGGCCGTCCTCCGACACGTTGCCCGGCGAGTCGAAGAGCACATAACCCTCGGTGTCGGACGCTGAGTCCATGAGCTGCTGCATGGTGTCGGGGTCTTGCACGTCGAAGTCCTGGATGACATAGGGCTCCTCCTGCCCCTCATAGATCTCCATGTCCTTGCGGCGCTGCATCATGATGGTCTTCTGCAGGTCGGTGTCGATGACGCACACGTCTTGCTTCTTCCATGCGAGGTAGTTGGCGAAGAGGATGCAGAGCGTCGACTTCCCCACTCAATG
>DAIOEQ010000193.1:3247-4887 GCA_036746215.1 Prevotella sp. | reverse complement strand
CGCCCCAGGACATCGATGAGCTGGATCCTGAGAAAAGCGGCAAGGACCGTGACATCCAGAAGTTGCGTGACGACTCCGAGCGTACGCTGGCCACAATACTCATCTTGAACAATTTTGTGAATGTCACCATCATCATGCTCTGCAACTACGTCTTCGGGTCGCTGGTTCACTTCAAGGTGGGGTGGCTTGAGTTTGTGTGCATCACAGTGTTGCTCACCTTTCTCTTGTTGCTTTATGGCGAGATTATGCCGAAGGTGTATAGCCGTCAGAACCCCTTGGCTTTCTGCCGGAGGGCTGTCGGCGGCATCATGCTGGTGCGCAAGCTCTTTTGGCCCATCGAGACGGTGCTCATCACCAGTGGCGTCATCGCTGAGAAGGCTGTGCCCAAGGAGAAGCGCCAACTCTCCGTCGATGACCTGGAGCAGGCTCTCGAACTGACCGACAAGGACGACATCAAGGATGAGCAGAGCATGCTGCAGGGCATCATACGCTTTGGCGATGAGACAGCCAAGGAGGTGATGACCAGCAGGCAGGACATTGTTTCAATCGACATCCGCAGCAGTTTTCAGGATGTCTTGAACAGCATTGCGGAGAACAACTACAGTCGCATACCCATCTGCCAGGACAATGACGACAACATCCGGGGCATCTTGTACATCAAGGACCTGCTACCCCATCTGTCGAAACCGTCCAATTTCAGGTGGCAGAGTCTCATCCGCCCTCCTTATTTCGTTCCTGAGACCAAGAAGATTGACGCCCTGTTGCGAGAGTTTCAGGACAACAAGGTCCACATAGCCATCGTTGTCGACGAGTTTGGCGGCACCAGTGGCCTTGTCACCCTGGAGGACATCCTGGAGGAAATCGTGGGCGAGATCAATGACGAGTATGACGAGGAAGAGAAGTATTATTCCAAGTTGAACTATAATACCTATCTTTTTGAGGGTAAGACGCTGTTGAGCGATTTTTGCAAAATCCTCCAGATTGACGATGACGAGTTCGATGATGTCGCTGGAGACGCCGACACGTTGGCGGGCCTCTTGCTTGAGTTGAAAGGCGATTTCCTCAGCATCCACGAGAAGTGTGAATACAAGCGTTACTCGTTTGAGGTGATGGCCGTCGAGGGCCGTCGCATCAGCCGCGTGAAGGTGACGGTGCACAATAAGCCCCAAGATGCCCCTGCTAAGGATTGACGAACTGCCGAGCGGTGCTCGGTTGGGCCTGTGGCACATCACGGAACAAGCGGATGATTTGCCGATACCTGGCGCGGCAGACCTCTCGGCCTATCATGGCGGCAGGCTCTTGGAGAAGTTGGTCACCTACGCGCTGCTTGAGCGGATGACCGGACACAACGACAAGGTTATCGGCCACCTGCCTTCTGGCAAGCCTTTCCTCGATGGCATGCGCGTCAGCGTGAGCCACACCAAGGGATGGGCAGCCTTGCTGTTGTCCGCGGAACGTGAGGTGGCGGTCGACATCGAGTATGTGTCGTCGCGCGTGAGCCGGGTGGCCCGTCGCTTCATGCGTGAGGATGAGGATAGCCGTGACTTTCGCTCCCAACTCATTTGTTGGAGCGCGAAGGAGACTACCTATAAGTTTTTTTCTGACGATCAGTTGGGCTTCTACGATATGCGTATGGCATC
>DAIOEQ010000193.1:424-3237 GCA_036746215.1 Prevotella sp. | reverse complement strand
ACGGACGTTGCCCGTCCATTATGACCTCACGCCCGATTATGTGCTGACGTGGGCTGTGGGTGAACGGTAAATGACCTTGAGCGGATGCGTCAGCCGTTTCTTCCAATCTTTCATAAAGGAAAACCAAGCCTTGGCGGTGTGGAAGCCGAAGTCTTCGTTGGCGCTGGTATAGGTGAGGTGGTAATGCAGTTGTGTTCCGTCTGGTTTGACCGTGAAGAGGTAGTTGTCTTTGTTGGCGGGCCACTCCTTGTCCCTGTATTTCTTGGGAATGTAGATGCCCAGTCCCACCGTCTCCCGTTTCCAGTTGAGCGTGTCGGTCGCGGGCCAGTCTGTGCCCCAGCATCCGCGCAGTCCGTCCTTGTCCGTGTATTCCTCAGAACCCTTTACGTTGATGACACCTGTGGAGAAGAGTGACGACGAAAGGTCGCGGTCGAAAGTCACTTCCACCTCCAGGTCTCGGTGGCCGGCGTAGAGTGTGTAGCGTTGCGTCATGTCGATGGGAGCGCTGCCGGGCTTGTAGGTCCAGCCCTTGTCCGTCATTTCCACGATGGTGCGCACGGGCCCCGCGCAGACGATGCGTTGCGAGCGTTGCCTCACCGGACTGATCATCGTGGGCGCGGCACCGTCCCAGCCGCGCAGGGCGCCCAGCCCGAAGGTGTTGCCCACCCACAATACGTCATCGCCATAGCCTTGCCTCTTTTGTGCGGCGGACGTGTAAAATTGGGTGTCGTGGAGTTCCAATCCCTTGTGAAATTTGCCGTAAAGGTCGATGGTCTGGCGCTCGTCCATGTAGATTCTCATGGCGACCAACTCGTTCTCGAATGCCACCCCATGATGGTGCAACACCAAAAACGGGTCCTTGGTGGCGGCGTCTATGGTGATGGCCGACAGGTAAATGTCGTGCTTGTTTTTCTCTTTCACCTTGGGATTGCGCAGCACCATCTCGGCGTAGGTGCGTGCGGGGTAGGGCGCTTCGCGCTCCTCAGGCGAGAATCGCACGATCACTTGTTGCGTCTCTCCCTTGCCAATGTCGGTCAGGAAGGCCAACTCGTCACACAGCCCATCGCCGTCGAGGTCGTCCAGTTGGCAGGGAACCTCCTTCCCGTTGATGAGCACCGTGGCGCTCTTCGCCGCCTTGTGCGACTGAAGGCTTAGTGTGACGGGCGCTTGTTCTTGCGCCATGTCGCTGGTGACAGACAGGCGTATCTCCTCTTGTCCCTGCGCGATGAGGCAGGAGAAGAGGGCGAAGGATAGGACAATTGCGTGTTTCATGGTTTGGAACTTCATTTTTTCCATCACAAATTTACCAATTATTCGCCTTTGGGTAGGCTGCGAATAACTTTTCTTATGATTATTTTCAGAAATATTTTTTCGTAATTTTGCCCTAAAATAAAGAGGATAGCGTGCGAAAAATCTCCTACATACTGTTGGTGCTGTTCTTCTTGTGCTCGGCATGCGAGTTCAAGTTGAGACCCAACGATGACGATCAAGATGCCAGTCGTATCAGCGTGGAGCGGTATGACCGGTTGCAGAGCCGTTATCTGATTACGGGCGATTTCTCCGCGTTGCAGCAAATGAATACGGAGTATCCCATTGAGACACGCACCTTGGTGGAGAAAATGCTGCAAATCGGTGACGTGAGTGACCACAACATCAATGAGAAGTTTCTCCGGTTCTATCAAGATTCCACCTTGCAGACGCTCATTAGCGACGCCGAGTCGGAGTATGCCAACATGGACGACCTCAATGAAGGCTTCCGCAAGGCGTTCGGCCAGTTGCAAGAGTGGTTGCCCGGCATGCCCCTGCCTCGGATTTACGCGCAGATAGGTGCTTTGGACCAAAGCATCGTGGTGGGTGACAAGGAAATCGGCATATCCCTTGACAAGTACATGGGACCCAAGTATCCGCTTTACAAGCGTTATGGGTATTCGCCCGAGCAGCTGAGCACCATGGGGAGAAATTACATAGTGCCCGATGCGGTCATCTTCTATCTGCTGAGCCTTTATCCCATGTCCAATTATGACCAACGCACCCAAAAGGAGAAGGATCTCCACATGGGCAAGGTGATGTGGGTGGTCAATAAGGCTTTGGGCGAGAAACTCTTCGACACCGAATTCGTGAGCACCATCGACCGTTACATGCGGCGCAACCCTAAGATTACCATAGCCTCTTTGTTGTCGGCCGACGACTACGGCAAGATTCGCTGACAATCTCGAGTGAGGCCCAGTTGCCGAATGCGTTTGTTGAGGAGGTCGGTGAACTCATGATTCTTCAGCCCCCATTTGGGTGCCAGCACCATGTCGGGAGGACTTTGGCTCACAAACCGCTCCAAGATGATGTCGTCTCGCAATTGTGAGACATACCTTATCACCAGGTCAACATACTCTTCAGCCGACAGGACATGGAAAGGATGCGTCTCGTATTCCCGTGCCAGCGGCGTTCCCTTGATGACTTGCAGCTGGTGAAGTTTGAGGATGTCGAGCGGCAATTCGGATATGACCTTGGCTTGTCGCAGCATCTCCCGCTCATCTTCTCCGGGTAGCCCGAGGATGACGTGCCCGCATGTGATGATGCCTTTTTGGTGTGCTTTGGTGATGGCCAGTCGTGAGCAGGCGAACGTGTGTTGCCGGTTGACGCGCCGCAACGTGCCGTCGTTGGCCGACTCGATGCCGTATTCCACAATCAGGAAGGTCCGCCGGCTCAATTCCGCCAGGTAATCGAGCGTCTCTTCGTCCACACAGTCGGGGCGGGTGCCAATGACCAGTCCCACCACGTCGTCCAGCGCGACGACCTGCAAAAGCGTGTCGACGAAA
>DAIOEQ010000193.1:0-414 GCA_036746215.1 Prevotella sp. | reverse complement strand
GTCCCACCACGTCGTCCACTCTCAACGCTTCCTCATATTTCGCTTTCAGCTCCTCCAGTGGCCCGTAGGTGTTGGAGTAGGCCTGGAAATAAGCGAGATATTTCATTTCCGGATATTTCTTGGCGAAGAAAGCCTTGCCTTCTTCCAGTTGCCGCGTGATGGTTTTCCGGTTGTCGCAATAGGCCGGATTGAAGGTCTTGTTGTTGCAAAACGCGCATCCGCCCACGGAGAAGTGTCCGTCCCGGTTGGGGCAAGTGAACCCGGCGTCGATGGAAATCTTCTGGACGCGATAAGGAAACTGCTCGCGTATCCAGTGGCTATAATCTCTATAGAACATGTTTGAGTGCCGATTGGTCGGTGAATTATATTCGCAAAAATTGTGAAAACATCATGCAAATTTATCAAAATATGGTT
>DAIOEQ010000192.1:0-4979 GCA_036746215.1 Prevotella sp. | reverse complement strand
TTGTCAATAGTCACGGTTGTGCCTTTTTGGGTGGCTTTCCAACCTCCAAAAACAAAAGCAGGAGGCCTTTCCCTGTTGTACGGGGAAAGGCCTCCTGTTTTTTTAGGTGTGTCGGCGCGAAGTCGCTTAATACACGTATATCTTGCAGTCCTTGATGCTGCCTGGCGCACCTTGTTCGGCGCGTGGCAGGTATTCCAGTGCCGTGACAGTCTGTTTCTGTCCGAGGTCGATGACCAGGAGGTGGGGCAGGGCGGCACCGCTTTCGGTCTGCCAGTAGGTCGACTCTTGCAGGTCGTAGGCCTTGTCGCCCGTGTGGTTTCCGTTGTCGTCCTCGCTGTCGGCATACTTGGTCTTCCATGCGTCGCGGCTGATGCGTTTGCCCTGTGCGTCGTGCGCGTAGATTTCCGCGATGGCGCTTGTGGCCTTGCCGTTTTGGTTGCTGTTCACCTCGATGGCGAGATATCGCCCTGTTGCCGGCTTGTCAAACTTCACCGTCTGCCAGCCGTTGCCAGCTTTCATCTCTCCGTTGAAGACAGGTGTGCTTGAGTTGAGGTCGGGCTTGTCACCGATGTTGTTATGCTTGTTGCTTTGCTCCAGCTGGAGCTTGTTCAGCTCGGGCTTGTCCTGTCCCCAGACGGTGGTCTCTTTCGGACCGGTTACGTCGAGCACGATGATCTCGTTGCGTCCCTTCTTCAGCCAGCATCCCGGCACGTAGAGCGTCTGCTGCGGTCCGATGCGCCAGAAGCGTCCCAGGGCGTGTCCGTTGACGTAGACCAGTCCTTTGCCCCAAGTCTCGAAGTTGAGGAAGGTGTCACCCGTCTTTTTCAGGTTGAAGAAGCCGCGATAGTATCCGGCTTTCGTGTTGAGGCGGTCTTGCTGTCCCGTCTTGGTCTGTCCGGCCTTCATGGCGCGCAAGGCGTCGGCGTAGGTGTCGGGAATGCGGCTTTGCTCCCAGTCTTTCAGCGTCCATGTCACGTCGTCGCCGTCGATGGCGGCGTTGAGTGTCACGTTGCCCACGATGCCCTTGTAGTCCTTGATGGCCCGTCCGAAGTTGATGCGTCCCATGGCCTCCACGATAACGGTCAGCTTGTCGCCCTTCTTGGTGGCTGGCATCACGAGCGTGCGCTCGTTCTTCACGCGGTCTATCTTTCCGATGTATTTCTTGTTGACAAACACTTGCACGAAGTCATGCGCTCCGTCGATGTTGAGCGTGGCTCCGGCTGGCGCCTCGGGTAGGGCGGTGCGGTAGACCATCGTTCCCCATCCGAAGTTCATGTCCTCGAAGGTGAGCGGTGTTACGGATGTGGCGGTGCTGTCGATGCCCGACCCGATGGTGGCATACTCACTTAGCGTGAACTTGGGCACGCAGATGATGGGTGCTGCGGGCTTGGGCACGCTGGCCATCTTGCCGTTAGCGTATTTTTGCATCATCTGGCGCAGCTCAAAGTATTTCGGGGTTGTCTGTCCATACTCGTTGATGGGCGCGTCGTAGTCGTATGACGTCACGTCGGGCGCGAAGCCTGGCGAGTTGGCGCCGGCCCAGTGGCCGAAGGAGGTGCCTCCGTGGGTCATGTAGAGTGAGAAGCTGATGCCTTTCGAGAGCATCTCGTCGAGGCCGGCCACCATGTCCTTGGCGTCGCGTGTCTCATGGCGTGCGCCCCACTTGTCAAACCATCCGCTCCAGAACTCGGAGCACATCTTCGGCGCGTCGGGGCGGAGCTCGCCGAGGCGGCGGAACTGCTGGTCGATGTTGGCGCCCGTGCCGAAGTTCATGGTCCACACCAGGTCGTCCAGTCCGTTGCGCTCGAAGTTGCTGGCCCAGTCACACTGGAACAGCGCGGGGCCGCGTCCGTTCCTGTACCAGTTTTGCTTCAGCATGTCTCGGATGGCCGACACGTAGGGCTTGTCGGTGCCATACGAGCCATACTCGTTCTCCACCTGCACCATGATGATGGGTCCGCCGTTCTGTATGGTCAGCGGCGCCAGTTGCTCGGCCACTTTCTCCTCGAAGCGCTTCACGCGCTCCATGAAGTAGGGGTCTTGCTCGCGGAGCTTGATGTCTTTCTTCTTCAGCAGCCACCAGGGCAGTCCGCCCATTTCCCACTCGGCGCACACGTAGGGGCCGGGTCTCACGATGACATACATGCCGTTCTTCTGTGCTTGCTTCACGAAGGCGGCGATGTCGTTGTTGCCCGTGAAGTCAAACTGTCCTTCGCGCTGTTCGTGGATGTTCCAGAACACGTACATGCAGATGGTGTTCATGCCCAGCGCCTTGCACATCTTGATGCGTTGGTCCCAGTAGGCGCGTGGGATGCGCGGGTAGTGGAGCTCGGCTGCCTTCACCACGAAGGGCTTGCCGTTGAGCAGGAAGGTGCCCTTGCCCACGGTGAAGTCGCCTGGCTTGGCGGCTTGTGCGCCCAGGGGGCAGAGCAGCATGGTGGCTGCGAGGGCCGCTGTCGATAAAGTCTTTGTCAGCTTCATGATTATTCTTTTGTTTGGTTTTTGATTTTCCTCTTGACGCAAAGTTACGAATATTCTTCAAGAATCCGCCCGCCAACATCCCAAAAACTTCCTTCCAAGGTGTCAGATGCGTTACAATTGTTGGCTGGTGATGCGCTTTTGTGCCCAGTCTTCTTGCCGACGGGCCATAAAATGCGTACCTTTGCACGCGGATTAATCAATATTGTTTTTTAGGATGACACATTTCTATCATTTCTTGACCTTGCTGTTGGCATGGTTCGTGTTGCCTGCCGTGGCGCAGCCTGCTGAGGCCGCTGACGGCGAGCCCGTTCGTTTCACGGTTTGCGCGCTCAATGTCGACGGCCTTCCACAGAAGATTGCCGGCGTTCCCGTCAACGCCGATGGCCCTGGCGCGGAGGGCAGCGCGCAGATAGGCCAATATCTTGCCGCCAAGCAGTATGACATCTTGGGCTTCAGTGAGGATTTCGGCTATCACGACAACTTGGTGGCCCCGCTGCAAGACAGTTATGCCATGGGCAAGTACCGTGGCGGCATCACGGGCCTTCACTCCGACACCGACGGCTTGGAGTTTCTCGTGCGCAAGGCCTATGCCATGAGCGAGGAGAACTGGACGCCGTGGGGCACCTCGCACGGCTTCGTCTCGGGCGGCGCCGATGAGAACATCGCCAAGGGCTATCGCCACTACGCCGTGACGCTGGCCAAGAACCTCGTGGTCGACGTCTACCTGCTCCACATGGATGCCGACGACGACGCGGAGGACCGCGCCGCGCGTGCCGACCAGCTCGAGCAACTCTGCCAGGCTGTGAAGATGGCCAACAATGGCCGCCCCAAAATCATCATGGGCGACACCAACTGCCGCTACACGCGCGACGACATCCTCGGCTTGCTCATCTCGCCGCTGTCCGACAGCTACGACGTGCGCGACGCTTGGGTGACGTTGTCTAAGGCCGGCGTCTATCCCGCCCTCGGCTCCGACGCGCTGATGGTCGGCGACCTTGGCTATAAGGAGGGCGAGGTGGTCGACAAGATCATCTACCTCAACCCCAAGCAGGGCGCCTCGCTGCAGGCCGTCTCCATCGACTTCGATGAGTCTTACACGCTGGGCGACCACAAGCCACTCGTCGTCACCTTCAAGGGCACGCCCGCCCTCTCACACGCCGCCCAGCCCAGCAACAGCTGGTGGGTGGGCGAGAAACTCACCGACGACACCTCCGAGCGCTACATCTACAACGTGGGCAAACAACTCTTTATCAGTCAAAACGACAAGCCCGTGGTGACCGACATCGCCGACGCTCCGCTCTGGACCTTCACCCACCAGAAGGACAACGCCTACCAGATCACCAGCGGCGACTGGGTCGTCTGGAACCGCAACTTCGGTGGCCTCTCTGCCGGCGTCAGCCTGAACAAGAAGAAGCCCACCTTTGCCAACCTCAACATGAACCTCGAGGCGGGCACCACGCGCTCCGACGCTTACAAGTTCCACTTCTCCGGACGTGTCATGGGCATCGACGACAACCTCGCCTACAACGCCGCCAAGACGCAGGACCAGCACAACGACTGGCTTCTCATCTCCGAGGCGCAGCGCCAGGCCTACGCCGACTATCTCGCCACCTATGGTGAGGCCTTAGGCTACACCGACAAGAACCTGCCTGCCGCCCTCCGCGACTCATTGCTCGTCTTGCTCGACAGCGCCGCCAACGGCAACTACACGTCGTGTGCCGGCGACACGGGCTACACGGCTCGCTTGCAGGACATCCTCAGCCGCATCAAGGGCTTGAGCTATGACGTCACCATCACCGAGAGCCAGTACGCCACGGTGTGTCTCGACTTCGACGCCGCGCTCCCCGAGGGCGTCAGCGCCTACATCGGCATCAAGTACGACCGCGACCATCATCATCTCGGCCTCACGCCGCTCGATGGCACGGTGCTTCCGGCCAACACGGGTGTGGTGCTCCATGCCGAGCGGCCGGGCGTCTACACGCTCACGTTCACCGCTGATTCGGCCCAGGCTGTCAACGGCAACCTCCTGCGCGGCACCAATGTGGCGCTCCAGGCTGACGACACCGCCCGCCAGCACCACACGTTCTATCTTCTCGACGACCGCATCACGGGTGTGGGCTTCTATCGCTTTGCCGCTGATGCTGTCGTTCCCGCCCATTGCGCCTATCTGCCTTTGAGCGCGGACGACGCCGCCATCCTGGCCCAGTCTGTCGACGGCGTCACCTTTGCCGACTCGCCCACAGGCATCGCCTCCGCTCTTGTTCCCAGTGCCGCTGCGGCCCAGGGCGTCTACACGGTCGACGGTCGCAAGGTCAGCGCCCAGCGCCACGGCCTCTACCTTGTCCGCATGAGCGATGGCACCGTGCGCAAGGTGTTGGTCAAATAAAGACCATCCGCATTTCACATCATCAAGGCATCCTGGGTTTCCAGGGTGCCTTTTTTGTGTACGCTCGGCATGAGCATTATCTAACGGGTGAAAGTCCCGAGTAAGCCCTAAT
>DAIOEQ010000191.1:0-4990 GCA_036746215.1 Prevotella sp. | reverse complement strand
ATCTGACAAATTTATAGAACCCACCTTAAAATACTGAGGGCTTGTATTGTATCTTTCGCGCAATGCGCGCGCCATTCTTGTAAGTGATGACCTGTATGACCACCTGGTTTCTGTCGGGGGCCGCTATTTCCTGGCCAATCAGGTTGTAGTATCTCACGTGGTCTATCTCCCCATCGGGCAGCACCTGTCGCTTGACATCTGTGCCTACCTCGCGTGTCTCCACCGTTGTCGAGGTGCACCAGCGGTTGGCTGTCGCGATGGTGGGCCGCCCCAGCAGGGCGAGTTCACCTCCTCCGTCGGGGTATCTCCCAAAGGTGTGCCAGCGCGGCTGAGCCTTATAGCGCACGCTGTCGGCCAGCGTCCCCTCGGCTGTTGTCAGGACGACCATGGAACCGTCACTGTTCTTCAGCTTGAAGGGGGCATGCATCTCCGACTTGCTCTCCCTTCCGTCGCACCACACCACTCGATGCCCATGTGACGGCAGGATGGTGCTGATGCCAGGCTCGGAGGTTATCTGGTGCTTGAGTGGCTTGCTGGCGTTGTCTGAGAGGTAGTAGCCCGCCAGATCCACATCCTCGTCCGAGCGGTTGTAGAGTTCTACCCAATCCGCTTTCTTGCCGTACTCGTTGATATAGATGTCGTTGCCCGCGCTCACCTCATTGATACAAACGGGCGGTTGCTCCCGCATGGCATCTTTCTCATAGACCGCCTGCACCGTGTAGCTGCCGGGCGCGCACTTCTCACTGAGGACAAGGGTGGAGTCTGCAGACAGGTTCGCACCGTCCACTTGCCATCCCACCAGCCTATACCCCTTAGGGGCGGAGGCACGCAAGGCTATCGGCGGGAACAGGTAACCGTTCAGCTTTCCTGTGGGTATCTCTTGTCCGTTGAGCAGCAAGGATGCTTGCTCGATATTGCTCGAAAGGTTCACGGTGTATTCCGATTTCAAGTTGAAGGCCTTGACAAGGCTCTGCTTGAGTTTCGTCCGCCGTCCCGCCTCGTCAGAGAGACGCTCGCACAACTGGTCGGCCCTTGCCCGCGAGGTGGTGTCCTCTATCTGCAGGGCTGGGTCTATGACCGCCTGCATGCTGCGGATGATGGGAATGCTGCGCTGGGGCTCAAACACGCTGCCGTTCATGATGCAATAGGCGTCGACAAACTGCTTCTTGAACGGGGCGTACTTCAGCATGTTGCAGAAGCGCTTGGGCAGTGAGCCTGTGCCCTTGTTCATCACTTGCAGGATCATGTCGGTGTCGCCAAAGCCTCCGTCCACATCGTGGAGCACAATATGGAACTTGGCCTTGTCGTCCTTGGCCCTGAAGCCTTTCAGGTTCTTGAATCCGCCACGCAGCCAGTCGAGGTTGCCCATGTATATTTCCGCGGCCATGTAATTGCAATACTCATCAATGTCGACGATGTCGCTTATCTGGCGCCACAGGGCCGTGTCGGTGGGATGAGAAGCGAGCTGCACGCTCAAGTCATACCACTTGTCGAGCATCTTCCTGTCGCCCTCCTTGATGATGATGTCACCTTCCCACTGGTCGATTTCCTCCTTTTCGATGCCGTAGTTGGAGAACGCGAACTGCTTGTTGCTCTCTTCGCGCAGGTTCATCATGCCCAGGTATTGGCCGTTGAGAAACACGTGTGCGGGCTGCCACGCCTGGCAGTCGATGTAGACACCGCTGGTGCGCAGCAGCTCATGGATAGCCGGGTCCCATATCCGCGCCTGGCTGTCCTGGCCGCCATTGCGCACTAAGAAGTTCTTGATCTTCACATAAGGCTTGCTGCCAAAGATGGGATACGAGAAGGAGTTGAGTCCCTCAAACGCCTTGTCAGACTTCAACTTGAACGACGACCTGTACTGGAATGGGCCGAAACCGGGGTTGAAGCGTGTCCATCCGCCGAATATGGAGAAGGTGGCCTCCTGGTCAATCGCTTTCTCATATTGCGAGTTGTCATCCGGCACAAAATACTCCACGCTCACGGGGCGTTCCCAGTCCATGTTTTGGTTGGCCTTCGTCTTCGAGTTGTTGTCCACGCGACCATTGGTGCCCCTCACATACAGGCCTATCGTGTTGTCGAAAAAATTCTTGGGCGCGGTGCTCACGCTGAGCACGGGCAGGGTGTATTCGCCTTCCGACTTGATGAGTGATCGGGTGACGACAGGACTGTTCAAGCATTCTCTCTTCGCCAGCATGAAACGGTAGATGGCAGTCTCCGTGCCTTGGAACTTTCCGTCCTTGCTTATCGACGACGCAACAGTGGGCGTGGAGCCGTCGGTGGTGTAGAAGAGCGTTGTGCCACGGGGAATGGTTACTGCAAACTTGTACTCACCGTCAAACAGTCCCCCGTCCGCGTCGACCACGGGAGCGTCCAGCCTCTCCCGCGCGATCACGCATCCATTGTTCGTCGCGCCCGGTGTCACGTCTGATGTCCATCCCCACTGATTGCCTCCATCGGTGGTTCTCACATACGAGCAACGCGCCACACTTTCTGGGAACGACAGGGCGTCTGCCGTGTTGCCGCTGGGGTCCAGCAGCTCGATGACGCCCCCTTCAGCATCCAGCTTGAAGGGGATTTGCGTGGAGGCATAGGGGCCATAGTAACCGTCTTTGCTGTTGTGGTCAAACCATAACAGCGCAAAACCCTCGGCGGGAACCTTGCCATGGGCCGACGTGAGCCGCTGGGTCTTCACTTCACCGTCCTCATCGGTGTGGCGCAGCACATAGCCCGACAGGCTCACGTCTTTCTTGGACGGGTTGTAGAGCTCCACCCATCCGCCATAGTTGTAGGAGGGGTCAATAAACTGGTCGATGTTGGCCACCTGTATCTCGTTGATGAGCAACGACTGCGAATAGGCCACACTTCCACAAAGTAACCAACACGCCGCGAAGAATCCTTTCACATCGCCCCCCAAGCAAAATAATCTGTTATAGATATCCATCAATAGAAGTATAAGTTAAGCATTTGTACTCACGCCAATGTCCGCCACTTGGGGGATAATTCCACCCCAAGTGGCGGACATTTCTGCAAAGGTAATGCTTTTTTTCACTTTTCCTCGGAAAACTCCAGTTCGCTATCTTTTGGCGCGATATTTTTTCCCATCTTCTATATACACTCCCCAAGTAGGCTTACCTGACAACGGTCTCCCCTGGAGGTCGTAGATGTGGTGCCGAGTGTGCTTGGGCGAAACGATGGCAGGGCGGATGCCCGTGGAATAAGTGCCATTGTCCACATGGAGCGTGTAGGCGCCGCTTGCGGGAACAGGAACGCCAGTCAGATTAAAGGTATCAATTTTCAATGACAACGGACAGGATGCGGGATGCTCCATTTCCTCGGAACTAACTCTGTAAATGTCATCGCCATCCCGATAAAAGCAAGAGTAAAAACGATGCCCATACGCCACTCTCTTGTTTATCAAAGAAAGGGTTCCGTTCCCATAGCTAAAGGCGGAAAAGGTGTCGCTAACTTTCCCGTCGTCCAGGTCTTCATCATTGTCTATCCACTTCGAGACATGAGCATAGAAGGGATCCGCAGAAATTTCCAGTGCAAGGAATTCTCCCGTCCCATACATCATCCATAACATATGGGAAATTTTCACGTTGTCCAGACTTTTGATCATGAGATGATTGGTGAATGATCCAAAATCTTCCAGCCATTGGTCGGTAGTCTTGCCGTCCAATGTTCTGACCGACAGCAACCGCTTAGAGATGTTTCCTCCTATTCCCCTGGTCGAAATATCCACCAACGTGTCCTTGGCGTCCACCACTTCCCATTGCATGCCATTGCAGGTGGTGAAGTGATCACCAACCGAGAGGGTGAAGTCAAATCCCACAGTTTCCTTATGATGCTCAAAGTCGTAGATGTAAATCTTCTTGTCGGCCAGGCGATAACCATACGGCAATCTGATGGGGTAGTCAGCCTCCTGTCCAGGCAAGTAGCTATCGTCTTCTATTCTCAGATAGACATTTCCATTCACTGTCGTGTCCCCCACAGCACTATATAGCAACAATGTCGGTCTCTCATCTCCATTCTGCATGACCGCCATGCGCCACCAAGGATTATCCCATGCAGCGGTTGAAGAGCACACTGGATACAAGAGTGCAACGAGCAAACAAATAAATAGATGCTTTTTCATGATAAATGTTGTTTGTTTTAATGACTGGGCATTAGGCACAATTCATTGCCTTAGCCCAGTTACTTTTCTCATTTGGTATTAATTCTCAACGTGCTACCTTTAGAGATATATGTTCCCCTATCAAGCAGCACCTTTCTCGCTTTTAAGCTAACGGTAGCGTCTGATGTAGTGACATCACCTGTCGGCTCTGAATCAGTCACGTGATATCAGAAGTGTTGCCGTCCCAAGCGAAGTTGGGGCGTTTGAGTTCATCTGGAATGGAGCCCCCAAAAGACATAAATTTATCCCAATGTGATGGGTTTACATCTGACAGAGCCGAGTACACACGTCGCACATTTTTTCCTTGGGAAGTCACATAATCAAGCACTGCCTCAGATGATTCTGTAAAAAGCAAGTCTTCGTAACCATTCTTCAACAAATCTTGAAAGAATGCACAATGAAGGCCAGTCTTATAGAAAGAAGAATCTGATGGAGGGGCTTGTTCATAACCCATTATTTTATCCACAACAACATTAGCTAAATTCTCATTAGACACAGGCAATCTTCCACAATAAATGTCTTGAATATTATCATCATCTATACAACTATAAGGAAAATCCGTTATGTGATATATTTGTAAAGTAGAAGTGCATGCAGGCACATCATAATAGCTGCCAACAATCAACAAATAGTAAAGTGCAGGATAGCTGTTGTAAGCGTCTTTCACGGCCGCCTTCACGGATGCGCTGGTCCAGTCGTCGCGAAGGTCCACGTGGACATTGAAGCCCATCAGACGTTTCCACTCAGCAAAGCGGTTGACTGCCTCCGCATATTTGTTCGTGGACACGATCAGGTAATCCTTGACGTCTGCCT
>DAIOEQ010000190.1:0-5013 GCA_036746215.1 Prevotella sp. | reverse complement strand
CTACACAGGCTATGCGCCCTATGAGGCCCGTGTGGAGTGTGTCGACAGCATCCAAATGCCGCCCATCGTGCTCCAGGAGAGCAGCAGCGAATTGGCTGGCGTGGTGGTGAAGGCCAACCGCATCAGCTACAACACCAAGGGCTATGTGGCCAATATCGCCGGCGATCCGCTGTTCAAGACCCGCGACTTAGCGGATGCCATGCGCATGTTGCCTGGTCTGTATTTGAAAGATAATGAATTCAATGCTTACGGCGAGAAAATTGGTTCGGTGTTTGTCAACAACAAGCGCTTGATGTACACGGGCTCCGCCTTGGTGAGCTACCTGAGCACCCTGCAGGCCAAGAACATCGTCTCCGTGCAGGTGCTCAACAGCTCCGCCGACCCGCTGCTCACCGACAAGATGGCTTTCGTCATCAAGATTACCACAACGAGCGCGGAGGACGGCGGCAACGCCACCGTGGGCGTGTCGGCCCGCGCCTCCAGCGTCTATGACTTCCAAGCCCGGCCCACGCTCAACATCCAGCAGCGCATCGGTAAGTGGTCGATGTTCCTCATGCCCGACTACACGCCACGCTCGATGCTCAATCGCGGTATGAAAGGCACCACCACGCTCCAGGAGACAGGCGTGGTGAGAAGAGAAACCGCCATGACCCACTTGAAGTTTAAGCCGACCTTATGGCTGACAGGTGGCCTGTCGTATGAGTTTGACAAGAGCAACAACCTCTCGCTCAACCTCAGTGGCATGCACCAGAAGCGGTTGCAGACTTCGGAGACCCACAACGACATCTTCGAGGGCAACCAGCAGACAGGCTCCACGGACGGTTATGTGGGCGAGCGCCGCAAAATCAATTATTTTGAGGGCATGCTCAACTACTTTGGCGAGTTGCCCATCGCGACGCTTTATGGTACAGTCGATTACGCCTTCAAGGAAGACGACGGCCAGACAGACCGCAACCAGACCCTTGCCGACGGCCAGCAGAGCATCTTCCGGCAAGACAAGATGGCCTATTACCATCTGCTCACGGGCAGCCTCTCGGCGACCTGGAAACTGGGCAAAGGCCACAAAGTGAACACCGCGGCCACTGCGACCACATGGGACAACAAGAACAATTACCGCCAGCCGCTGGCTGATGAGGCCTCCCACTATCGTTATCTCTACAAGGAGACATCGTTTGACGGTTCGCTGGGTTACGAATACAGCAAGGGCGTATGGGACGTGAACGTGGGCTCTCGCTATTTGAACTCTCACATGAAGCCCCTGGTGGTGCAGGACGGCAAGACCGCCTACTACACGCGCAATGTCAGTGAGCTATTGCCTTTCGCAACCTTCACCTACATCTATGACCCCAAGACCTACAAGACCATCACGTTGCAATACGAGCGCAGCTACGATTTTTCTAATCTCCTCGCCATGGACCCGACTACCGACTGGCGGTCTGAGTATTCCTACAACAAAGGCAACCCCAACCTCAAGCCTGGGTTCACCGACAAGGTGGCTTTGCAGACGCGCGTTGGAAAATTCGACATTCGTGGACGTTTTGAGAACGACCTGTCGAATGTGTCAACCTATGCGTTGGACGATGCGGGTAACGAAGTGGTGTCGAGCGACAATGGCCTGCACAGCCAGAGTCTCTTCTTCTATTTAGGCTTTCCCCTGGTGGAATTCTCCGACCAATGGCGGCTTGACTACTATGCCACCTACCTGTGGAAGAAGGAAAGCTATGGCCACCGGAAACTGGTGAGCAGCCAGGTGACGGGTGGCTTCACGCTGATGGGCACCCTGCCGGGGCACGTCAGCTTCGATTGCTCAGCCATGCTCAACAGTCCGCAGCGGTCCTTCTACACGAATATCTATGTCTTAGGCAACATCGACGCCAGCTTGGGTAAGTGGTTCTGGAAAAACAAGTGGCATGCTGGCCTCAGTTGTAGCTATTCCTTCTTGACTCGCACGTCGGTGCGCACACCCGTGCTCAGAACGGACAGCCGCTACGATCGGGCCATGCTGATGGTCAACCTGTCGCTGAGCTATCGGATCAAATGGGGCAACAAGCGTGCGCGCGTCAACAGCAACCGCGTGATTTCCACGGAGGCGATGCGTATGAACAATTAGTGCTGTCGGCGGTCTTTGTCGGTATAGTTGATGGAGGCGTCGGCGTCTCCGTGGAGCGCGTCGTCGAGGTCGTCCCAACTCTGGAAGCCAGCAAAGAGAGCCAGGCGGTCTTTGGCTTCCTTCGACAACTTGCGCTTGCCGGTGGTCAGTTCCCAAAGTTTCTTCAGCGAGTTGCCGCTGAGATTGATGTGATGTTTGGAGCAAAGCACCGAGATGTGCTCGAAGTCCTCGGCCAGCATGTGTCCGGGACGCGCCATCTTTGTTCCTGCAAGCGCAAAGAGGCTTCTCAAATCGCGTTTCATAAATACATAGTCAACTGATACCGGGTGCAAAGTTACGAAAAGAGGGAAAAGTGGGAAAGCAAATGAGCAAAAATCTCGTCATGGCTTTCCCACTTCTTTACTTTTTTTGTAACTTTGCGCTACCATTTATTTCCATCTTATCATACAATGAAAGAATACGCACTTAAGTATGGTTGCAACCCCAACCAGAAACCCGCCCGCATCTACATGGAGGACGGTGAGCTCCCTGTGGAGGTGATCAATGGCCGCGCCGGTTACATCAATTTTCTCGACGCGCTCAACTCATGGCAGCTTGTCAAGGAACTGCGCGAAGCCACGGGCCTGCCCGCCGCCGCTTCGTTCAAGCACGTCAGTCCGGCGGGCGCGGCTGTGGGCCTGCCGCTGAGCGACACTCTCAAGAAAATTTATTTCGTCGATGACGTCGACTTTGAGCTCACGCCGCTCGCTTCGGCCTACGCCCGCGCTCGTGGCGCCGACCGCATGTGCTCCTATGGCGACTTCTGCGCCCTGAGCGACCCCTGTGACGCGGCTACCGCCAAGCTCATCAAGCGCGAGGTGTCCGATGGCGTCATCGCGCCAGGCTACACGCCCGAGGCGCTCGAGATCCTGAAGGGCAAGCGCAAGGGCACTTACTGCGTCATTCAGGTGGACCCCAACTATGTGCCGGCACCCATTGAGCACAAGCAGGTCTTCGGCATCACCTTTGAGCAGGGCCGCAACAATGTCAATCTCAACGACCCTGCGCTCTTCGAGGATGTGCCCACGGCCAACAAGACGTTCACGCCCGAGGCCTTGCGCGACCTGAAGATTGCGCTCATTACGCTGAAGTACACCCAGTCCAATTCGGTCTGCTATGTCAAGGACGGACAGGCCATCGGCATCGGCGCCGGCCAACAGAGCCGCATCCACTGCACACGCCTCGCTGGCTCGAAGGCCGACGAGTGGTGGATGCGCCAGAGCCCGAAGGTGCTCAATCTGCCGTTCAAGGAGCATATCCGCCGTGCCGACCGCGACAACTGCATCAACGTGTATCTCTCAGAGGAGTGCGACGATGTGCTGCGCGACGGTGCCTGGCAGCAGTTCTTCACCGAGCAGCCCGAGCCTTTCACCCGCCCGGAGCAGAAGGAGTGGATTGCCAAGAACACCAACGTCAGCTTGGGCTCTGACGCCTTCTTCCCCTTTGGCGACAACATCGAGCGCGCCCACAAGAGTGGCGTGAAGTATATCGCCCAGGCCGGAGGCTCCATCCGCGACGACAATGTCATTGAGACCTGTGACAAGTACGGCATCGCCATGGCCATGACGCATGTGCGCTTGTTCCACCATTAATCGACCATCGACTCATTACCATTCTGCCTTCCCCGCCTTGCCCATGGCGAGGCAGGGAAGGCGTTAACCCACCTTTATTGACTATGGACAATTTCGAAGAGATCCTGATGCAGGGCATCCAGTTTGGCAGTGGCGCGCGCAGCTCGAAAAAGGATGACGACAAGGTGAAGACCAAGGCCAAGAAAAAGAAATACATCACCGGGGCCCACGGTTCCGGGTCGGCTCGGCAGAAGGCCAAGTATCGCGAGCAACGCGCCAACCGCAAGTCGCAGCAGCGCAAGAAGTGACGCGACGTGTGGCGCTATGGCGCGTAGTGCGGTGAGCCTGTTGCCGTGTATTTTATTGACAAAAAGCTTCTGTAGAATCGTGTCGCGGTCAGCGACGCTCCCCTTGCCTTCAAATACACTAATTTTGAAGGCTTTTTTATATCTCGTTGTGTGACAGCCTGTTGTACGATTTGTGCCGAATTTAAGCTCACTTTTCTCATGTTTTTTCTGAAAGAAGGTGCCTAATCCACTTGCGATAGATGCCAAATCTTGGGATGGTGAACGTCCCTTTGATGTATGATAGCTGCTGAACCTTGTCTCGATTAGGTATCTATTTCCAAGCGATATCGCCTTGTTTCTTCCGATTTTGTGCTTTTGCCTCTCCGTGCGACTTCGTAAACGAGCTTTTGGCGCTACAGAAGGCCATGTCCCGCGATGCGTGTATTTTCAGAATATTCATGACAGAACCTGGAATGAGAGGCGTTTGTGACGAATGGAGATGACTGAATGGCTTTTTGGCTTTTTTTAGGATTTCATTATCGAAAGATGTTTTATTCTCTTGCGCATTTAAATTATTTAGATTACATTTGCAAGAAGAAGGGACAGCGATTATTATCGCGCCATTTTATATCTGTTTACAGTTGCGATGAGACGGTACAGGCAATACGAACACATGGATGGTCATCCGAAGATGACCAAGGCGCGGAGGGTATGGTTGCTCAGCCTCCTGTCGGCGCTCGTCCACCTCACGTGCGCCTGGGCCTTTCTGCCCAGCCGTCACGGGATGTTGCCTTCTTCGGATTTCTCCTCCGCCTTGTCCGAGCGACTTGTTGTATTGGACGACACGGCGCAACCTTCTCCTACACCTGCGACGACAAGGGACGGCTGGCCAAGACCGCCTACTCGGACAGACTGGAGGAGACCTTAGTAGAAACGAGACACGCGAAGCTTGGACTCTCTGTCTATCAGGATGATAAGCCATGCAAGGACAAGAAGTTTGCAATGG
>DAIOEQ010000189.1:0-5029 GCA_036746215.1 Prevotella sp. | reverse complement strand
GGCGGGCGTCATGGCGGGTGTCATGCACGCGCCGCTCACCGGCATCTTCCTCATCGCCGAGATCACGGGCGGCTACCAGCTCTTCGTGCCGTTGCTCATCGTCAGCGTGGTGAGCGTCATGGTCATCAGCATCTTTGAGCCTCACAGCATCTACGCCATGCGACTGGCGCGCGAGGGCAAGCTCGTCACCCACCACACCGACCGCAGCGTGCTCACGCTGATGAGCATGGAGGCCATCATCGAGAAAGACTGCACCAGCGTCAGCCCCGACATGCCGCTGGGACGCGTGGTCGGCGTGCTCAGCAACAGCGACAGCGACTTCCTGCCGGTGCTCGACCAGGGCGGACGGCTCCTCGGCGAAATCAACATCACCAAGATACGCAACATCGTCTTCCGCCCGGAGCTCTACCAGAAGTTGCGCGCCAGCCAGGTCATGACACCCGTGCCGGCCATCCTCTACCGCAACGAGCCCATGACCGATGTCATGCGCAAGTTCGACACCACCAACGCCAGTGCCCTGCCCGTGGTCGACATCAACAACGTGCTCCAGGGCTACATCACGCGCACACGCCTCTATCGCACCTACCGCAGCATGGTGGCCGACTTCTCCACCGAATAGCGCCGTCGCCCGTCAGCTTATTGCAAAAAACTTTGCACAATCCAAGAAAATAACGTACCTTTGCACGCTGAATGATGCCATTCCCCATACAAATCGACCTCTTTGAGCTGATTCTCAAAGGTGTGCTCATCGGAATTATCGCCTCGGCGCCGATGGGCCCGGTAGGCATATTGTGCATACAGCGCACCCTCAGGAAAGGGCGTTGGTATGGATTTGTGACAGGCATCGGAGCCGCCGTGAGCGACATCATCTACGCGTTGTTCACGGGGTTCGGCATGAGCTTCGTCATGGACCTCATCACCAATCCCACCAACAAGTTTTGGTTGCAGATATCCGGCAGTGTCGTGCTCATGGCCTTCGGCGTCTATTGCTGGCGCAGCAAGCCCTCACGGAGCGTGGAGAACAAAGGGCAAAAGAAGAAAGGCTCGCTCCTCCACAACGGCATCACGGCGTTCCTCGTCACCTTCTCCAACCCGCTCATCATCTTTCTCTTCATGGCGGCCTTCGCCCAGTTTGCCTTCGTCATCCCCAACCATCCCGTGGAGATGACCGCCGGATACGCCAGCATCGTAGCCGGCGCCCTGCTCTGGTGGTATGGACTGACATGGATCGTGGGCAAGGTAGGCAACAAGTTCGACGAGACGGGCATCCTCATCATCAACAGGGTGATAGGCACCATCGTCATCCTCTTTTCTCTCGCGGTGCTCATCGGCACCGTCTTCAACCTCTACACCTTTCATTATTAGGTAGGCCATCATTGGCCCCTTAGGCGTATCAGGTCCAACGGGCCATAGCATATCCGACACTGTAAACGACAACACACCATGTTCATAGCCCAAGAAATCAGAAAGAAATCAATAGCCGAATACCTGCTCTACATGTGGCAGATAGAGGATCTCATACGCGCCTACGGCTGTTCGCTCAGCCGCCTGCGCCGGGAATACATCGACAAGTTCCAGTATACCGACGAACAGAAGGACGAGGAGACCGACTGGTTTGGCAACCTCATCCGCATGATGAACGAGGAGGGCAAGCGCGAGCAAGGCCACCTGCAGATCAACCAGGTCACCCTCCAGGACCTCGCCGAGCTCCACAACCGCCTCTTGCAGTCGGGCAAGTTTCCCTTCTACAACGCCGAATACTACAAGGTGCTGCCCTTCATCGTCGAACTGCGCAACAAGGGCGACAAGGACATCAACGAGATAGAGACCTGCCTCGACGCCCTTTATGGCGTGATGCTCCTGCGCATGCAACAGAAAGAGGTGTCGGCGGAGACCGAGAGCGCCATCAAGGAGATCACCACCTTCGTCGGCATGCTCAGCGACTACTACGCCAAGGACCGCACCGAAGGCCTCGACTTCGGCGACGAATAAGCAACTCAAAAACACTCAATAGTCATGAACATTCTTGTAACAGGAGCCAATGGCCAACTCGGCAACGAGATGCAACTGGTCAGTCGGCAGTCGAAAAAGGACAACTACACCTTCACCGACGTGTGTGAGGGCTACCAGAAACTTGACATCACCAACCTCGACGACATCCGCAAGGCGGTCAAGGACGGCGACATCCAGTGCATCATCAACTGCGCCGCCTGGACCAACGTGGACAAGGCGGAGACGGCGGGCCCCATCGTGGAGACGCTCAACGCCACCGCACCGGCCTACCTGGCACAAGCCATGAAGGAGGTGGGGGGCCTGCTGGTGCACATCAGCACCGACTACGTCTTCGGCGGAGACCCCTACAACACGCCCTGCCGCGAGGACCAGAAGGGCACGCCCACGGGTGTCTATGGCCTGACCAAGCTCCATGGCGAGCAGCAGATCAAGGCCTCGGGCGCCAACCACATCATCATCCGCACGGCATGGCTATACTCGGAGTTTGGCCACAACTTCGTGAAGACCATGCTCCAGCTCACCGCCACCAAGCCCCAGCTCAAGGTGGTGTTCGACCAGACGGGCACCCCGACCTATGCCGGCGACCTGGCGCAAGCCATCTTCGACATCGTGGAGAACCGCCAGTTTGAGGGCCACTCGGGCGTCTACCACTTCTCCAACGAGGGCGTCACGTCATGGTACGACTTCACCAAGAAGATCGCCGAGCTGGCCGGCCACACCGCCTGCGACATCCAGCCCTGCCACAGCGACGAGTTCCCCTCGCCCGTCAAGCGCCCCGCCTACAGCGTGCTCGACAAGACAAAGATCAAGGAGACATTCGGCGTCCGCGTGCCCTACTGGGAGGACAGCCTCAAGAAGTGCATGGCCACACTGCTCCAACAACAATAACCGCTCACCCCAATCACCCACATGGCAACCATAGCAAACGAAATCAAGCGGAGGCGCACCTTCGCCATCATCTCACACCCTGACGCCGGTAAGACCACCCTGACGGAGAAGTTCCTGCTCTTCGGAGGACAGATCCAGGTGGCCGGCGCCGTGAAAAACAACAAGATACGCAAGACGGCCACGTCCGACTGGATGGACATCGAGAAGCAGCGCGGCATCTCGGTCTCCACATCGGTCATGGAGTTCGACTACCTGCCCGAGGGACAGGAGGGCGAGCCCTACAAGGTCAACATCCTCGACACGCCCGGCCATCAGGACTTTTCCGAGGATACGTACCGCACGCTAACCGCCGTCGACTCGGCCATCATTGTCGTCGACTCGGCAAAGGGCGTCGAGGCGCAGACACGCAAGCTCATGGAGGTGTGCCGCATGCGCAACACGCCCGTCATCATCTTCATCAACAAGATGGACCGCGAGGGACGCGACCCCTTCGACCTCCTCGACGAATTGGAGCAGGAATTGCAAATCCACGTTCGGCCCCTGTCGTGGCCCATCGGCCAAGGCGCCAAGTTCAAGGGTGTCTACAACATCTACGAGCAACAGCTCAACCTCTTCACGCCCAACAAGCAACGCGTCACGGAGAAAGTGGCTGTCGACATCAGCAGCAGCGATCTCGACAACCACGTGGGCGAGCAAGAGGCCCAGCGCCTGCGCGACGACCTCGAGCTCATCGACGGCGTCTACCCGGAGTTCGCGACCGACGACTACCTCAAGGCCGAGGTGGCGCCCGTGTTCTTCGGCTCGGCGCTCAACAACTTCGGCGTGCAGGAACTGCTCAACTGCTTCGTGGAGATAGCCCCCAGCCCCCGCCCCACCAAGGCCGAGGAGCGCATCGTCGAGCCCACCGACAGCAAGTTCACGGGATTCATCTTCAAGATCACGGCCAATATCGACCCCAACCACCGCTCATGCATCGCCTTCTGCAAGGTCTGCTCGGGCAAGTTTGTGCGCAACGCGCCCTACAAGCACGTGCGCCTCGACAAGACGGTGCGCTTCTCGTCGCCCACACAGTTCATGGCACAGCGCAAGAGCACCGTCGACGAGGCTTACCCCGGCGACATCGTGGGCCTGCCCGACAACGGCATCTTCAAGATCGGTGACACGCTGACCGAGGGCGAGGAGCTCCACTTCCGCGGACTGCCCTCGTTCTCGCCAGAGCTGTTCAAGTATATCGAGAACGACGACCCCATGAAGGCCAAGCAGTTCCAGAAGGGCATCGAGCAACTGATGAACGAGGGCGTGGCCCAGATGTTTGTCAACCAGTTCAACAACCGCCGCATCATCGGCACCGTCGGACAACTGCAGTTTGAGGTCATACAGTATCGCCTGGAGCACGAGTACAACGCCAAGTGCCGCTGGGAGCCCGTCCACCTCTACAAGGCCTGCTGGGTGGAGAGCGATGACGCCGCCGAGCTCGACAACTTCAAGAAGCGCAAGTACCAGTACATGGCCAAGGACATCGAGGGGCGCGACGTGTTCCTCGCCGACTCCAGCTATGTGCTGTCCATGGCCCAACAAGACTTCACGCACATCCGCTTCCACTTCACCAGCGAGTTCTAAGCGAGCGGCGCAATCATCTTTAGCACACGGATCCCACCGATCCCACCGATTTGTTCTTTCGGCATTGCTCATCCATTACTCAATGCCCTCTTGCCAAGCGAACACATGACACATCATCGCTTGGCAATGAGAAATCCGAGAGATGCGTGGGATCCGTGTGACATATATATTATTCTCGAACCACATCAGAAGTCCTCAGGCAAGTCGTCATCATCAGAAGATTGTTCAGCAGGCTTCAAAAAATCAAGAAACAACTGGAGAAAGGCCCCCTCTTGAAAGAAACGGTCGGGTTGTTCCTCCATCTTTTCTTGCAGGTAGTCGAAACCATAGTTGGCATATTGTTCCATCTTGTTGACAAGTTGGGTCACCACACTCTGCGGTGTGATATCACCCTTGTCCAAAGCGAGATAGTCAACATCGGTTCGCGCCACGAGCGCCGCAAACATATACTCTCGAATTTGCGTATATGATGTTCTTCCTATCTTAGCCGTCTGGTTGCCCCAATACC
>DAIOEQ010000188.1:0-5080 GCA_036746215.1 Prevotella sp. | reverse complement strand
ATTCTGTGCTGGCCACAGGCACATGGGCCAAGATCCGCGTGCCCGCCACGGGTGTCTATCAGCTCACCGACGCCTTCATCCGCCAGGCGGGCTTCTCCAGTTTGAGCAAGGTGAAAGTCTATGGCTATGGCGGAAACCTGCAGAACGAGCGCCTCGATGGCGACGAGTTGCGCGAGACCGACGACCTGCGGGAGGTCCCAACCTATGCCGTGGGCAACCGACGGCTCTTTCATGCGCGTGGCCCGGTGAGCTGGGAGAGCGACAATGCCACACGTCGCACGCGCAATCCATATTCCGATTACGGATATTATTTCCTCACGGAGACTGACGATGAGCCCCAGGTGGTTGACTCCGCGGCCTTCGTTTCCGCTTTCTATCCGTCGCCCGACGATTATCACACGCTCTACGAGGTGGATGGTTACAGTTGGTATCAGGGTGGCCGCAATCTTTTCGACCCTGACCCCATTCATTTCGGCCAAACCAAGCGCGTGGTGCTCAAGAATACCACAGGCGCCACGTCGGGACGCCTGTCGGTGAGCGTTTCGGCAGGGATGTACAGTCGGGCGAAAGTCTCCCTCAATGGAAAAGAGTTGGGCGAACTCTACATCTCATTGGGAAGTTATGACAAGGGCAACTCTTCCACCAAGACTTACCAGGTCAGCGGTCTCACGGCCACCGACACGGTGAGCGTCACGTGCGAGCTGGGCGATCCCATCCGGCTCGACTATGTGTCGATGGCTTGGAACCAAGCGGCCCACGCCCCGAGCCTGACGGCCCAATATCCCACCCCCGAATATCTCTACCACATCACCAACCAAGACCATCATGCCGACGCTGCCGCCGACATGGTCATCATCATCCCTACCTCGCAGAAACTCCTCAAGCAGGCCCAGCGCCTTGCCGCGTTCCATGAGCAGCATGACTCTCTCAGGGTGCGCATCGTTCCTGCCGATGAACTTTTCAATGAGTTCTCCAGTGGAACGCCCGATGCCAATGCTTACCGCAGGTACCTGAAGATGCTCTACGACCGTGCGGAGACCGATGCCGACATGCCTCGTTACCTGTTGCTTTTTGGCGATTGTGTATGGGATAACCGCATGCTCACGTCTGAATGCGCCAACCTCAATCCCGACGATTACCTGCTCTGCTTCGAGAGTGAGAACTCGTTCAATGAGATACGATGCTTCATCGACGATGGCTTCTTTTGCCTCTTGGACGATGGTGAGGGCGTCAATCAGCTCAAGTCTGACAAGCTCGACATGGCTGTAGGCCGTTTTCCTGTCACCACGGAGGAAGACGCCAAGGCCATGGTGGACAAGACCATAGCCTATGTGGAGAACAAAAACGCGGGCGCCTGGCAGAACACGCTGGTCTTCATGGGCGACGACGGCAACTCCAACCTGCACATGAACGACATCAATGACGCGGCCAACGACATCGCCACCCGCCATCCCGGCTACCAGGTGAAGAAGGTCATGTGGGACGCTTACCAAGGGGTGCCCACTTCGACGGGCAACACCTATCCGGCGGTGAGCGCCCTCCTGAAACAGCAGCAACAAGCAGGCGCCCTCATCATGGACTATGGCGGGCATGGCCGCGCCGACCAGATCTCACACGAGCGGGTGCTCACCCTGTCCGATTTCGAGTCGTTCACCAACACCAACCTTCCCCTTTGGATCACCGCCTCGTGTGACATCTTGCCCTTTGACGGCACGACACCCACCATCGGCGAGACGGCGGTGACCAGCAGCAAGGGCGGAGCCGTGGCCTTCTTCGGCACCACCCGCACAGTCTATTCCAATTACAACAAGTCCATCAACATGGCTTTCCTGCGCTATGTGCTGTCCCTGTCAGACGGCAAGCCCATGACGCTTGGCGAGGCACAGCGCCTGGCCAAGAACCAGATGATTACCACACGCCAGGACACTACGGTCAACAAGTTGCAGTATTCGCTCCTCGGCGACCCGGCCATAGCCCTCCATCTGCCCACGTTGAGCGTCGTCATCGACTCCATCAATGGCGTCAAACCGTCGGCCAATGCCCCCGTGACGCTCAAGGCGGGCAGCGTGGCGCGCGTGGCGGGCCATGTGGAGAGTCAGCGGGTTTTCAATGGCGTGATGACGGCCTTGGTGCGCGACTCGCGTGAGCTGGTGACCTGTCGCTTGAACAGCAGCGCGGAGGCGAAGACGCCTTTTACCTATTATGACCGCACCAACACGCTCTTCAGTGGGGCCGATAGCGTGCGCGACGGGCGCTTCGCCTTCTCGTTCGTGGTGCCCAAGGACATCAATTACTCTGACGGCAAGGGACTGATCAACATCCATGCCGTGAGCGACGACCACCTGCTTGAGGCCCATGGGGCCGAGGACAACTTCCTTGTGGGAGGCTCCGAGGATGTCAAGCTCGACTCGCTGGGCCCGAAAATCTATTGTTATCTCAACACACCACAGTTTGAAAATGGCGGCAATGTCAACCCGACTCCATATTTCGTGGCCCGCCTGAGCGATGACGATGGCATCAACGCGGCCGGCAACGGCGTAGGCCACGACCTGCAACTCATCATCGACGGCAGTCCCAGCATGACCTACAAGCTCAACGATTATTTCGCCTATGACTTCGGCACCTACCAGAGCGGTTCCCTCAGTTACAGCCTGCCGGCGCTTGAGCCTGGCCGCCACTCGTTGCTCTTCCGTGCCTGGGACGTGCTCAACAACCCGTCCTCGGCCACGCTCGACTTCAATGTGGTGAAGGGGTTGCGCCCCACACTCTACAGCGTCGACGTGTCGCAAAACCCGGCTTCGACATCCACCACGTTCATCATCAACCACGACTTCAACGGTTCCAACATGGATGTGAAAATCGATGTCTTCGACACCAGTGGCCGATTATTGTGGACCCACGCGGAGAACGGCGTGTCCACCAGTGGCGCCTACACCGTGGAGTGGGACCTCTGCCAGGACGGCGGCGGCAGGCTGCAGACCGGTGTCTACCTCTATCGTGTCCGCGTGTCGAGCGACGGAAGCTCTGAGGCGTCGAAAGCCAAGAAACTCGTGGTCATCAACAATAAATGACCCACTGCCCACGTTTTTATACCAGTCAATGTCGCCATGTCGCACAGCGAGGCTTCCTCGCGTGTGACGGCAACCATCCAACAAACCAACCAAGCATGAACAAGACTTTGAGAACATACGCGGCATGCCTTCTTGCCTTAGCCTCCCTGCAGGTAAGCGCGCAGGACAAGAAAGACATGTTCAATCCCGTCAACACGTCTGTCACCTCGCAGACCATCGCGCCCGACGCCCGCGCCGGCGGCATGGGTGATGTGGGTGCCGCCACTGACCCAGATGTCGTTTCACAATACTGGAACCCTGCCAAGTACCCGTTTACCATCAGCCGCGCTGGTGTGGCGCTCAACTACACGCCATGGCTGCGCCAGTTGGTCAACGACATGGACTTGGCCTACCTTGCCGGCTACTATCGCATCGGCGACTACAGCGCAGTCTCGGGCTCGTTCCGCTATTTCTCGCTGGGCGAGGTGATGATGGGCAACTATACGCAGGGCTCCACCAACTCGACGGCGGACGCCGGCAACACCATCAATCCCTATGAGATGTCGTTTGACGTGGCCTATTCGCTCATGCTCAGCGAGAAGTTCTCGATTGCGGCTGCCGTGCGCTGGATCTATTCAGACCTCACCTACGACTACACGCAAGACACCTCTCCAGGCTCGGCTTTCGCCGCCGACCTCTCGGCTTATTACCAGAACTACATCAGCTTAGGGTCGCGTGAGTGCCAGTTGGGACTGGGCTTGAATATCTCCAACATCGGCAGCAAAATCAAGTTTGGAGGTTACGACAACAGCGAGTTCATCCCCACCAACCTGCGTTTGGGCGCTTCGCTGATGGTGCCGATTGACGAATACAACCGCTTCACCATCGCCGCCGATGCCAACAAGCTCCTTGTGCCCACTTATCCCAAGCAAAACGAGGGTGAAAGCACGGAGGACTACCAGCAGCGCGTGCAGAAGGACTATTATGACGTGTCGAGCATCAGCGGCATCTTCAAGAGCTTCGGCGACGCGCCTGGCGGCTTCAAGGAGGAGTTGCAGGAAATCCAGTGGAGCGTCGGTGCCGAGTACACCTACCACGACCAGTTCACCCTTCGCGCCGGCTATCACCACGAGAGCGAGAACAAGGGCAACCGCAAGTACTTCACGGTGGGTGGCGGCTTCAAGATGAGCGTGTTCTCGCTTGACGCCGGTTACGTCATCGCCACGGCCAAGAGCAACCCGCTCGACCAGACGCTTCGCTTCACGCTGAGCTTCGACATGGACGGAATCAAAGACTTGTTCAAACGCAGATAAGATGACCAACATCAGAGTAGGAATGGGCTACGACGTCCACCAGTTGGTGGAAGGCCGTGAGCTTTTTTTGGGAGGTGTCAAGATTGACCACACGCTGGGCCTGTTGGGCCACAGCGATGCCGACGTGCTCATCCATGCGATATGCGACGCCCTGCTGGGCGCGGCCAACATGCGCGACATCGGTTATCACTTTCCCGACACGTCGGCCGATACGCTCGGCATGGACAGCAAGGTCATCCTCGAGCGGGTCATGGCGCTCATCGCCACCAAGGGTTACCGCTTGGTCAACATCGACGCCACCGTTTGCGCAGAGCGCCCCAAGCTCAACCCGCACATTCCGGCCATGAAGGCCTGCCTGGCCCGTGTCATGGGGTGTGACGAGGACCAGGTGAGCATCAAGGCCACCACCACCGAGAAACTTGGATTCACGGGTCGCGAGGAGGGCATTTCGGCCTATGCCGTCTGCCTGGTGGAAAAAGAGGGCTGACGCTGAGATGCCTTGTCAACATCCGTCCGGACAAAAAACTTACAGACATATGCAGTGAGAGGCTTGGATCTTCGGGTCCAAGCCTTTTTTCATGGTCACATGCGGATGAAGCCTTTGGCCCTGGTCGCCACGCCCTGGGCAGACACAAAAAAAATACGCTGAAACTCATCAACGAGCTCCAACGTACACCTATGTTTAACTAAAAATCCTTTTCAAACGAAATGAAAACC
>DAIOEQ010000187.1:0-5092 GCA_036746215.1 Prevotella sp. | reverse complement strand
ATAAAGTTTTGTAAACTTGACTTTGCAATAATAAAATAAATCACTAACTTTGCAAAAATAATACAGAGCAAGACAAAACGAGCGCTATGGAAGTCTTCTTTCGCACACACGCTTACCTCGTGGAGCACAACCAAGCGACGGTCAGACGCGTCCTGATGGACGAGATTGACTGGAGCGACCGGCTCATTGGCATCAAGGGGACACGGGGCGTGGGGAAGACTTCATTCCTGTTGCAATACGCCAAGGAGAACTACGGCAAGGACGACCGTAAGTGTCTCTATGTCAACATGAACAACTTCTACTTCCAGGGGCGTGGCCTGGCCGACTTCGCCAGCGACTTCGTGGCGCAGGGCGGTCGCGTGCTGCTCATCGACCAGGTGTTCAAGCAGCCCAACTGGAGCCGCGAGTTGCGCATGTGCTACGACCGCTTCCCACAGCTGAAGATCATCTTCACGGGCTCAAGCGTCATGCGTCTCAAGGAGGAGAACCCCGAGATAGGCGGCATCGTCAAGAGCTACAACCTGCGCGGCTTCTCGTTTCGCGAGTATCTCAACCTCATGACGGGGCAGAACTTCCAGCCCTACACGCTCGACGAGATTGTCAACAACCACGAGCACATCATCAAGAAAATCTTGCCCCTCTGCCGTCCGTCCAACTATTTCCGCGACTACCTGCACCACGGGTTCTACCCTTTCTTCCTGGAGCACAGCAACTTCTCGGAGAACCTGCTCAAGACGATGAACATGATGACCGAGGTCGACATCCTGCTCATCAAGCAGATAGAGCTGAAATATCTCACCAAGATTAAGAAACTCTTCTACCTGCTCGCCGTCGACGGCCCGCAGGCGCCCAACATCTCCCAGCTGGCGCAGCAGATAGACACCAGCCGCGCCACGGTGATGAACTACATCAAGTACCTGGCCGACGCGCGCCTCATCAACATGATTTACGCGCCGGGGCAGCGCTTCCCCAAGAAGCCGGCGAAGGTGATGATGCACAACCCCAACCTCATGTATGCCATCTACCCCATCAAGGTCGACGAGCAAGACCTCATGGAGACGTTCTTCGTCAACGCCATGTGGAAGGACCACCTCGTCAACCAAGGCACGAAGAACCCCTACTACCTCATCGACGGCAAGCAGAAATACCGCGTCTGCGACGCCCAGGCCACGGGCAAGGTGCGCTACACAGGCGACACCATCTACGCGCGATACCACACGGAGGTGGGTCGCGACAACCAGGTGCCCCTCTGGCTCTTCGGCTTCCTCTACTGACGGCCTCCGCCCGGCAACGGCGGGCGATCGACGGCCGCAAGCGAGACACCACACGACACCACACTACAAAACATAAACATACATAAACATTAATCATCTATTTTTTAAGTAAAATGGCAAAAGAAAAGAAATTCATGACATGTGATGGCAATACCGCAGCCGCCCATGTGAGCTACATGTTCACGGAGGTAGCCGCCATCTACCCCATCACCCCGTCTTCTCCTATGGCCGAGCACGTCGACGAATGGGCCGCCAAGGGGCGTAAGAATCTTTTTGGTCAGACTGTCAGCGTACAGGAGATGGAGTCTGAGGGTGGCGCCGCCGGTGCCGTCCACGGCTCTCTGCAGGCCGGTGCCTTGACTTCGACCTACACCGCGTCACAGGGCCTTCTGCTGATGATCCCCAATATGTACAAGATCGCCGGCGAGCTGCTGCCTTGCGTGTTCAACGTGTCCGCTCGCACGCTGGCCAGCCACTCCCTCTGTATCTTCGGTGACCACCAGGACGTCATGGCTTGCCGCCAGACCGGCTTCGCCATGTTCTGCTCAGGCTCCGTGCAGGAGGTGATGGACCTCTCAGCCGTGCCTTACCTCTCGACGCTCGAGAGCTCGGTGCCTTTCATCAACTTCTTTGATGGTTTCCGCACCTCTCACGAGTACCACAAGATTGAGGAGATGGACATGGAGGACATCCGCCCGCTCGTCAATCCGGAGTGGATCAAGCGCTTCCGCGACCGTGCCATGTCGCCCGAGCGTCCCGACACGCGCGGCACAGCCGAGAACCCGGAGACCTTCTTCACGCACCGCGAGGCTTGCAACAAGTACTATGACGCCATCCCCGCCATCGTGGAGAAGCACCTCGCCGAGGTGTCCAAGATCACGGGCCGCGAGTATCACCTGTTCAACTACTACGGCGCACCCGACGCCGAGCACATCATCGTGCTCATGGGCTCAGCCACCGAGGCAGCCCGCGAGGCCATCGACTACCTCACCAAGCAGGGCAAGAAGGTCGGCATGGTGGCCGTCCACCTCTACCGTCCGTTCAGCGTGGAGGCCATCCGCAAGGCTATCCCCGACACGGTGAAGCGCATTGCCGTGCTTGACCGCACCAAGGAGCCCGGAGCCGACGGCGAGCCGCTCTACCTCGACGTGAAGGCCGCCCTCTACGACGATCCCCGCAAGCCCCTCATCGTGGGCGGTCGCTACGGTCTCGGCTCGTCGGACACCACGCCGGCCAAGATCATCTCTGTCTTCAACAACCTCGACCTCAACACGCCGAAGGACCACTTCACCGTGGGCATCGTCGACGACGTGACGTTCACCAGCCTGCCTGAGGTGGAGGAGATTCCCATGGGCGGCGACACGCTCTTCGAGGCCAAGTTCTACGGCTTGGGCTCTGACGGTACCGTCGGCGCCAACAAGAACTCTGTGCAGATCATCGGCAACAACACCAACAAGTACTGCCAGGCTTACTTCTCTTACGACTCGAAGAAGTCGGGCGGCTTCACCTGCTCACACCTGCGCTTCGGCGACGAGCCCATCCACAGCGCCTACCAGGTCAACACGCCTAATTTCGTGGCTTGCCACGTGCAGGCTTACCTCCACATGTACGACGTGACCCGCGGCCTGCGCGACGGCGGCACCTTCCTGCTCAACACCATCTTCGACGGTGAGGAGCTGGTCAACTTCATCCCCAACAAGGTGAAGCGTTACTTCGCCAAGCACAACATCAAGGTCTACTACATCAACGCCACCAAGATCGGCCAGGAGATCGGACTGGGCAACCGCACCAACACCATCCTGCAGTCGGCCTTCTTCCGCATCACGCAGGTCATCCCGACCGACCTCGCCGTGGAGCAGATGAAGAAGTTCATCGTCAAGTCGTATGGCAAGAAGGGTGAGGACGTGGTCAACAAGAACTACGCTGCCGTGGACCGCGGCGGCGAGTACAAGGAGCTGACCGTCGATCCCGCATGGGCCAACCTGGCCGACGAGGCCAAGGTGGAGGACGACGCTCCCGCATTCGTCAAGGAGATTGTCCGCCCGATGAACGCCCAGGCCGGCGACCTGCTGAAGGTGTCCGACTTCGTGAAGTTCAACACCACCGACGGCACTTGGCAGACAGGCACCGCCGCTTACGACAAGCGCGGCGTGGAGGCTTTCGTCCCCGTCTGGAACGCCGAGAACTGTATCCAGTGTAACAAGTGCTCGTTCTGCTGTCCTCACGGTTGTATCCGTCCGTTCGTCCTCGACGAGCAGGAGGCTGCCGGCTTCGACGGCGAGACCCAGGACATCCTCGCTCCGAAGGCCTTCAAGGGCATGAAGTTCCGCATGGAAACCTCCGTGCTCGACTGTCTTGGCTGCGGCAACTGTGCCGACGTCTGCCCGGGCAAGAAGAACAAGGAGACCGGCAAGGTGGAGAAGGCCCTGAAGATGGTGCCGTTCAACGTGGACGATCCCGCCATGAAGAAGGAAGCCGACAACTGGACCTACCTCGTGAAGAACGTGAAGTCAAAGCAAGACCTCATCGACATCAAGCAGAGCCCGAAGAACTCCCAGTTCGCCCAGACCCTGTTTGAGTTCTCTGGCGCCTGCGCCGGTTGCGGTGAGACTCCTTACGTGAAGCTCATCAGCCAGCTCTTCGGCGACCGCGAGATGATCGCCAACGCCACGGGCTGCTCCAGCATCTACTCCGCCTCCGTTCCTTCCACTCCTTACTGCAAGAACGAGAAGGGCCAGGGCCCTGCCTTCAACAACTCCCTCTTTGAGGACTTCTGCGAGTTTGGCCTGGGCATGAGCCTCGCCAACAAGGACGACGCCGACGGCTCGAAGAAGGCCGCCGAGGAGCTGAAGCCCATCATCGCCGCCGGCGCTGAGAAGGGATGCCCCATCTGCAGCGAGCTGAAGACGCTGGAGCACTACCTCGTGAAGCGCTCACAGTGGATCATCGGTGGTGACGGCGCCTCTTACGACATCGGTTACGGAGGTCTCGACCACGTGCTGTCCACTGGCGAGGACGTCAACATCCTCGTGCTCGACACCGAGGTCTACTCCAACACGGGTGGCCAGTCGTCCAAGTCTACGCCTATCGGCGCCATCGCCCAGTTTGCCGCCAGCGGCAAGCGCGTGAGCAAGAAGGACCTCGGCCTGATGGAGACCACCTACGGTTACATCTATGTCGCCCAGGTGGCCATGGGTGCCGACAACGCCCAGACGCTGAAGGCCATCCGCGAGGCTGAGGCTTACCACGGACCGTCGCTCGTCATCGCCTACGCTCCCTGTATCAACCACGGTATCAAGGGCACCAAGGAGGAGAAGCGCAACATGGGCCGCTCACAGCATGAGGAGGCCCTGGCCGTGCAGTGTGGCTACTGGCACCTCTGGCGCTTCAACCCCGAGCTCGCCAAGGAGGGCAAGAACCCGTTCCAGCTCGACTCGAAGGCTCCCGACTGGGAGAAGTTCCACGAGTATCTGATGGGCGAGGTCCGCTTCTCTTCTCTGAAGAAAGCCGATCCCGAGCACGCCGAGGAACTCTTCAGCGAGACCCAGAAGAGCGCCAAGCGCCGTTACCAGTCTTACGTTCGCAAGAGCCAGGAAGACTGGAGCGAGATCATCTAACCTGTCGCCGACATCAAGAGTCTCCTCGCATGAGGAGACCCTGAACAACATAAGTCCCCGCAAGCGGCCCGCTGAAAAGGCCTGCTTGCGGGGACTTTTTTTGTAAGTGTCTCCGGTCCCGATGAGGGGCTTGCACGCGGCCGCGTGGCACGCCATGCCACATGGGCTTGTCGTCTTTTTTGTGAAAAAAATACGCCTAAA
>DAIOEQ010000186.1:2243-5111 GCA_036746215.1 Prevotella sp. | reverse complement strand
CCGGTGCGCGCACGGTGCTGGCGTCGCCACTCACAGCCGCCGCAGCTGCCATCACGGGACGCATCAGCGACCCGCGCGAGTTTCTTGAGGCCTGATTATTAATCCTTAGACAACACATAACGATGAAACAGAAATTTGATGTCATCACTTCTTCCTGCATTCCCCTTCCCTTGGAGAATGTGGATACAGACCAGATCATACCCGCCCGCTTCCTGAAGGCCACCGACAAGGAGGGCTTCGGCGACAACCTCTTCCGCGACTGGAGATACAACAAGGACGGAAGCCTGAAGAAAGACTTCGTGCTCAACGACCCCAGCTACTCGGGCGTCATCCTCGTGGCCGGCAAGAACTTCGGCTCGGGTTCCTCGCGCGAGCATGCGGCATGGGCCATTGCCGGATATGGCTTCCGGGTGGTCATCAGCAGCTTCTTCGCCGACATCCACAAGAACAACGAGCTCAACAACTTCGTGCTACCCGTGGTGGTGAGCGAGCCTTTCCTCCAGGAACTCTTCGACACCATCGACAAGGACCACGCCACCCAGGTGCGCGTCGACCTGCCCGCACAGACCGTGACCAACCTCGCCACGGGGCACGCCGAGCACTTCGACATCAACGGATACAAGAAACACTGCCTCATGAACGGTCTCGACGACGTGGACTTCCTCGTGGCCAACCGCGACAAGGTGGAGGCTTACGAGAAGCGACGCGCATGATGGATGTAGGGCCCAAGAACACATTCGCGCCGCGGATAGAAATCATGGACTCCACGCTGCGCGACGGCGAGCAGACCAATGGCGTCAGTTTCCTGCCCCATGAGAAGCTCATCATCGCACGCTCACTGCTCCATGATGTCAACGTGGACCGCATCGAGGTGGCCTCGGCGCGTGTCTCCGAGGGGGAGCGGGTGGCGGTGAGCCGCATCTGCTCCTATGCCGAGCGCGAGGGATACATCGACCGCATCGAGGTGCTGGGCTTCGTCGACGGCAAGCTCTCTGTCGACTGGGTGAAGGGCTGTGGCTGCCATGTCATCAACCTGCTGGTCAAAGGGTCGCTGAAACACTGTGTCCACCAGTTGCACAAGACACCCGAGGAGCACATCGCCGACATCCTCCGCGTGCTCGACTACGCCGAGCGGCAGGGACTCCAGGTCAACATCTACCTGGAGGACTGGAGCTCGGGCATGAAAGACTCGCCCGACTATGTCTACCAGATGATGGACGCCCTCAAGGACACTGCCATCCGCCGCTTCATGCTGCCCGACACGCTGGGCATCATGAACCCCCTGCAGTGTGTGGAGTGTGTGCGCAAGATGCGCAGGCGATATCCCGACAAGCATTTCGATTTCCATGCCCACAACGACTATGACCTCGCTGTCTCCAACACCTTGGCCGCCGTGCTGAGTGGTTGCCGGGGCGTCCACGTCACGGTGAACGGGTTGGGGGAGCGATGTGGTAACGCACCGTTGGCCAGTGTGCAGGCCATCCTCAAGGACCAGTTTCACGCCAAGACGTCAATCCGTGAGGGACAGCTCAACAGCATCAGCCGCCTCGTCGAGGGCTACAGCGGCATTGCCGTGTCGCCCAACCAACCCATCGTGGGCAGCAATGTCTTCACGCAGGTGGCTGGCGTGCACGCCGACGGCGACAACAAGGACAAGCTCTACAGCAACGACCTCGTGCCGTCGCGCTTCGGACGCAAGCGCGAATATGCGCTCGGCAAGAACTCCGGCAAGGCCAACATCGAGATGAACCTCGAGGAATTAGGCCTTGAGCTGACACCCGACGAGACGCGCTGCGTGACGCGACGCATCACCGAACTGGGCGACCGCAAGGAGATGGTGACGCAAGACGACCTGCCTTACATCATTGCCGACGTGCTCAAGCACAACACGCCCGTGGAGCGCGTGAAGCTCCTCAGCTACATGGTGTCCACGTCGTATGGCCTCAAGCCCATAGCCAGCATCAAGGTGGAAATCAATGGCAAGGAATACACCGCTGACGCCACGGGCGACGGACAGTATGACGCCTTCGTGCGGGCGCTGCGCAAGGTCTACAAGGACAACCTCGACCGCACGTTCCCCAGGCTGGCCAACTACACCGTGACCATACCACCCGGAGGACGCACCGACGCCTTGGTGCAGACCATCATCACCTGGCAGGGTGAGGCGGGCCGTGTCATCCGCACCCACGGCCTCGACGCCGACCAGACAGAGGCCGCCATCAAGGCCACCTTCAAGATGCTCAACATCGTGGAGGACGAGACACAGAAGAACAACCCAAATAACAAATAAGCAATCATGAAACTGAATATCGCAGTATTGCCCGGCGACGGCATCGGGCCAGAGATCATGCCGCAGGCCATCCACGTGCTTGACGCCATCGCCAAGAAGTTTGGCCACGAGTTTGTCTATCATGAGGCCATCTGTGGCGCGCATGCCATCGACGCCTGTGGCGACCCGTTCCCCGACGAGACGTTCAAGACCTGCATGGAGGCCGACGCCGTGCTCTTCGCCGCTGTCGGCGACCCGCGCTTCGACAACGACCCCACGCTGAAGGTGCGCCCCGAGACAGGCCTGCTGGCCATGCGCAAGAAGCTCGGGCTCTTTGCCAATGTGCGCCCCGTGGCCACGTTCGACTGCTTGCTCCACATGTCGCCGCTGAAGGAGAACATCATCCAGGGAGCCGACTTCATGGTGATACGTGAGCTGACGGGAGGCATGTACTTCGGCGAGAAATACCAGGACAACGACAAGGCTTACGACACCGATGTCTATAGCCGCCCGGAGATTGAGCGCATCCTGAAGGTGGCCTTCGAGACCGCGCAGCGCCGCGGCCACCACCTGACGGTCGTCGACAAGGCCAACGTGCT
>DAIOEQ010000186.1:0-2233 GCA_036746215.1 Prevotella sp. | reverse complement strand
CATGGCCTACTCCGAGCACGAGATCCAGCGCGTCGCGCGCGTCGCGTTCGAGACCGCGCGCAAGCGCCGCAAGCGCGTCACGTCCATCGACAAGGCCAACGTGCTGGCCAGCTCGCGCCTCTGGAGGCAAATCGCCAAGGAGATGGAACCGCAATATCCCGACGTGAAGACCGACTACATGTTTATCGACAACTGCTCGATGCGTGTGCTGACGGAGCCCCGCTTCTTTGATGTCATCGTCACCGAGAACACGTTCGGCGACATCCTGACCGACGAGACGAGTGCCATCACCGGTTCCATGGGCCTTCAGCCTTCAGCCTCGCTGGGCGAGCACACGCCGCTCTTCGAGCCCGTGCACGGCTCATGGCCGCAGGCCGCCGGCAAGAACCTCGCCAACCCGTTGGCGCAGATCCTCTCCGCCGCCATGCTGCTCGAGCACTTCGGGCTGAAGGCCGAGGGCGCGCTGATCCGCGAGGCCTGCAACGAGAGCCTGCTGCAAAACGTCCGCACACCGGAAATACAGGTTGAGGGCGGACAGCACTATGGCACCAAGGAGGTAGGCCAGTGGATCACAGACTACGTGGCCAAGCATTAAGGCGGTTATCAAAGAGCTTATAGGCGTTATTTTTAGAATACCCCCTTGAGGGTCTCTCATCTTTCACGGCGCATGGACGCTTGGGAACGAAAGGCTTTTCGGCATGAACGCTCATGTCCTTTTCGCTCATTCCCAAGCCTTCATGCGCCGTTTTTTATGTGTCGCTTATTTGGGTTTCCCTACCTTAATGAGTGTGCTCCACGTTTTTCATGATTTCTGCCTCCCCTGTTTGTGGTTGCGCCATGTGAAATGGCCCTTGGGTGTGACACGCGCTTGCCCAGTGTGCCACAATTGGCAGACGGGAGACTGACAGAAGTGTCACGTCGGTCTGCTTGGGACATTGTGGCACACTTTTCGTAATACGATAGGCGAGCGAAGGCTCATTGACAGAAACAAGAACGAATAAAAATAAATTGCAATCATGAAAATCAAACCATTAGCAGACAGAGTGCTGGTGCAGGCCGCACCGGCTGAGGAAAAAGTAGGTGGAATCATCATCCCTGACACTGCCAAGGAGAAACCACAGCGTGGCAAGGTGATTGCCGTCGGCGAGGGCACGAAAGACGACCCCATGGTGCTGAAGGTGGGCGACACCGTACTCTATGGCAAGTATGCCGGCACGGAGCTCGAGAATGAGGGCGAGAAGTACCTCATGATGCGCCAAAGCGATGTGCTCGCCGTCGTAGAGGATTAAGACCTCGCAAGGTGTGGTCGAGCTTCGCAATAGAAGTAAGGCCTCGCAAGGGAATGAGGGGAGGAACACCTATAATAATAACACATTAAAAAACATCTGAATCAATTATGGCAAAGATTATCAAATACAATACAGAGGCTCGCGACCTGCTGAAGCAGGGCGTAGACCAGCTCGCTAACGCGGTGAAGGTGACACTCGGCCCGAAGGGTCGCAACGTGGTCATCGAGAAGAAGTTTGGCGCTCCCGTCATCACCAAGGACGGTGTGTCAGTGGCCAAGGAGGTCGAGCTGGAGGACAAGTTTGAGAACACGGGCGCACAGCTTGTGAAGAGTGTGGCCTCTAAGACGGGCGATGACGCCGGCGACGGCACCACCACAGCCACCATCCTCACGCAGGCCATCGTCAACGAGGGCTTGAAGAACGTCACGGCCGGCGCCAACCCCATGGACTTGAAGCGCGGCATCGACAAGGCCGTCAACAAGGTGGTCGACTACATCAAGGCCAACGCCGAGGTTGTGGGCGACAACTATGACAAGATAGAGCAGGTGGCCACCGTCAGCGCCAACAACGATCCCGAGATTGGCAAGCTCCTGGCCGACGCCATGCGCAAGGTCTCCAAGGACGGCGTGATCACTGTCGAGGACAGCAAGACACGCGACACCACCATCGGCGTCACCGAGGGCATGCAGTTCGACCGCGGTTACCTGAGCGGTTACTTCGTGACCGACACCGACAAGATGGAGTGCGTCATGGATGATCCTTACATCCTGCTTTACGACAAGAAGATTTCCAACCTCAAGGAGTTCTTGCCCATCCTGCAGCCCGCTGCCGAGAGCGGTCGTCCGTTGCTCGTCATCGCTGAGGATGTCGATTCTGAGGCGCTCACCACGTTGGTGGTCAACCGTCTGCGTGGCGGCTTGAAGATTTGCGCTGTCAAGGCTCCT
>DAIOEQ010000185.1:2289-5115 GCA_036746215.1 Prevotella sp. | reverse complement strand
AGAATTATCTGAAAGGATTTGGCAAGACCAGACTCATGCAAATAAAGTATAAATACTTCTCAGACAAAGCTTTGTATCTATGGCAACTATGTTATGATTTTTTTGACAATGCCAACCGAATGAATATTAAGTCTGACCGCAAAGAATATTTGCTTGTCAAGACATGCTGACCTTTATCTAAGCCCTGCGGATAATTTATCTGACAATAACAAAAACATTTACAGGATTTTTGCACACCTAACGCGTCCTTCAAGCCTCGTTAGAGTCCCCAAATGCCTCTTTTTCCGCCGCCGCGATGATGTCCTCCCGGCTTTGCGCCTTGGCGCTGATGTCGCTCAGGTCAAACTCACCACGGGCTGTGTCGGCATCGGTCTCTTGCTCGATGATGGTCTCCTGGCGCTCGCTGGCGGCACTCTCACGCTCGGTGAAGACCCGCTCACGGAAAGCCGTCTCGTGCTTCTCGCCAACAGGCTGTCCATTGCCCTTCGACACAATGAACGCAGTGCTCTCGTGCGTGTCGGGCAGCGCCTCCACAGGCTCCTCCTCCATCTTGGTGCGCTCGCCCTTGGCGGCAAACACCTGGTCGATGAACTGCGGCTCGCGCTTCAGCTTGTTGAGCGTGTCCTTGGAAGCCTTTTGCTGGCTCTCCTTCTTCGAGAAGCCTTCGCCCACACATCCGGCCATGCCCTCCAGGAAGACCTGGTAGGTGAACGTGGGACTGCCGTTCTGGTCGCGCCCGCTCTTGACCTCGCGAAACTCCATCTTCACCTTGTTGCGCTGTGTCCACTCGATGAGCTTGCTCTTGAAGTTGACCTCCTTGTAGGCCACCTTGTCGATGTTGATCATCTGCGAGAGGATGCGCTTGTTGAGGAAGCGCATGCACGCGTCGTAGCCCCGGTCGAGATAGATGGCTCCCACAAGTGCCTCAAACGCGTTGCCGCCCATGTAGCTGTTGTGCGACACGGAGTGTCCGCTCGACAGGACGAGCTTGCTGATGCCCATCTCCGTGGCCAGCCGTCCGAGAGTCTCGCGCGAGACCAGCTTGGAGCGCGTATTGGTAAGAAATCCCTCACGCTTGCCGGGGAAATGGCGGTAGACGATGTCGCCCACGGCAGCGTCGAGGATGGCGTCACCCAGAAACTCCAGCCGCTCGTTGTTGACAGGCTTGCCCTTCTTGTTGCGGTGCATGACGCTCTTGTGCATGAGCGCCAACTTGTAATAACTGATGTCGCGCGGCAAGAAGCCGATGATGTCGCGCAAAGACAAATAAAGCTCCTTATCCTTTCGGAAAGGGAGCCTTATTGTTTCTATTAAGTCTCTGAATACAAGCATATTCATTATTCAGCATATTTCTTGACGATGATGCAAGCGTTGTGTCCGCCAAACCCGAATGTGTTTGACAGCGCAGCGCGCACCTCTCGCTTCTGAGCCTTGTTGAATGTGAAATTCATGTTGTAGTCGATCTCGGGATCCTCGTCGCCCTCCTCGTGGTTGATGGTAGGCGGCACGATATCGTTCTTCACAGCCAGCACACAAGCCATGGCCTCCACGGCGCCGGCGGCGCCCAGCAAGTGGCCCGTCATGCTCTTGGTGGAGCTGATGTTGAGCTTGTAGGCCTGCTCTCCGAACACATCCTTGATGGCCTTGGCCTCCGAGATGTCGCCCACGTGTGTGGACGTTCCGTGTACGTTGATGTAGTCGATGTCGTTCACCGTCATGCCCGCATCCTCAAGGGCTGCGTTCATCACGAGCTTGGCGCCCAGTCCCTCAGGATGTGAGGCCGTGATGTGGTAAGCGTCGGCGCTCATGCCCTCACCGGCAATCTCGGCATAGATCTTGGCACCGCGAGCCTTGGCGTGCTCCAGTGTCTCGAGCACCAGGCAACCGGCACCCTCGGCCATGATGAATCCGTCGCGGCTGGCGCTGAACGGACGGCTGGCGTGCTCGGGGTCGTCGTTGCGGGTGGACAGGGCCTTCATGGCGTTGAAGCCGCCCACACCCGTGGCGCAGATGGCACTCTCAGCGCCGCCGGAGACGATGACGTCGGCCTTGCCCAGACGGAGCAGGTTGAAAGCGTCGGCCACAGCGTGTGTCGACGAGGCGCAAGCGCTTGTCGTGGCGTAGTTGGGGCCATGGAAGCCGAAGTGGATGCTGATCTGTCCGGCAGCGATGTCGGAGATCATCTTAGGAATGAAGAAGGGATTGAACTTGGGGCCCGCGTCGATATGCTGGCCGTAGTACACCACTTCGTCCTGGAAGGTTTGGATGCCACCGATGCCGACACCATAGATGACGCCGATGCGGGTCTTGTCCTCCTTCTCAAGGTCAAGGCCAGAGTCCTTCACGCCCTGGATGGCGCTGATCATGGCCAACTGCGTGTAGCGGTCCATCTTGCGCACCTCCTTGCGGTCCAGGTAGTCGGTGACGTTGAGATCCTTCACCTCACAGGCAAACTTCGTCTTGAAGTTTGTCGTATCAAAATGCGTAATGGGCGCAGCACCGCTCTTTCCAGCCACGAGGTTCTTCCACGTCTCCTCAGGCGTGTTGCCCACGGGGGTGACGGCACCGAGTCCTGTTACTACTACTCTCTTTAATTCCATGAATAGAAAATGATGGTTAAAGTTTAGCGTTTAGTGTGGTGGCAAGGGCCGCGCGGACACTAAACGCTAAACGGGGATGGCTATCAACTTACTTGGCGTTCTCCTGGATGTAGTTGATGGCGTCCTGCACGGTCTGAATGGTCTCAGCCTTGTCGTCAGGAATAGAGATACCGAACTCCTTCTCGAACTCCATGATGAGCTCTACGGTATCCAGTGAGTCGGCACC
>DAIOEQ010000185.1:0-2279 GCA_036746215.1 Prevotella sp. | reverse complement strand
TCAATTTCTGACATAATTGTAAAGATTTAAATTGATTATTACTTAGTTTCTTATCAAACAGGCTGCAAAGTAACTGATTTTTTGGTAAATACGCAAATATTTCTTAATAAAAATGCTTCACAATTGCACAAACCCCTATGCATTGTGCAAATGTAATTGACTAATTTACACAGATTTTGTTGCACATATCAGAATTAATGGGTATCTTTGCACGAAATCTAAATCTCTAAACAGAATGTCATTTACAGCACATTGCAACGAAATTTTTAACAAGGCCATTGCGGACTACCATGTCACCGACAACGTCGACACCCCCATCAACAATCCCTATGACCGTGATGATATTGACAACCGTTTGTACCTGAAATGCTGGATCGATACCGTGCAATGGCACCTGGAGGACATCATCCGCGACCCGCACATCGACCCCATCGAGGCCTTGGCCCTGAAGCGCCGCATTGACCGCAGCAACCAGGACCGCACCGATCTCGTGGAGCAAATAGACTCTTACTTCCGCCAGAAGTACAGCGACGTCACGCCGCAGGCCGACGCGCGTCTCAACACGGAGAGCCCGGCGTGGGCCATCGACCGCCTGAGCATCCTGGCCCTGAAGATCTACCACATGAAGGAGCAGGCTGAGCGCCAGGACGCCTCAGCCGAACACCGGCAGAAGTGCCAGGCCAAGCTCGACATCCTGCTGGAGCAACAGCAAGACCTCGGCACCGCCATCGACCAGTTGCTGGAAGACATCGAGGCTGGCCGAAAATACATGAAGGTGTATCGGCAGATGAAAATGTACAACGACCCCAGCACCAACCCCGTGCTCTACGGGAACAAGAAATAATGAAGACGGACCACATCCTCATCATCCGGTTCTCGGCCATGGGCGACGTGGCCATGACCGTTCCCGTGGTGTGCGCACTGGCCAACCAGTATCCCCATGTGCGCATCACGGTGCTTTCGCGGCCTTTTGCCCGCCCGCTCTTTGATAGCCTCGCGCCCAACGTGGGGTTCATGGGAGCCGACACCAAGGGCGAGTATCATGGCATCAAAGGGCTCAACGCGCTCTATCGGCGGCTCACGGCCAAAAACTTCACGGCCATCGCCGACCTCCACAACGTGCTCCGCTCCGACTACCTGCGCATGCGTTTCAACCTCGACCGCTACAAGGTGGCACATCTCGACAAGCACCGCCAAGAGCGCCGCGCGCTCACGTCGGCCCGCAACAAGGTGCTCACCCCGTTGCCCACGGCCTTCGACAGTTACGCGAAGGTGTTTGAGGAACTGGGCTATCCTGTCGACTTGAGCCAGACCTATCCGCTCCTGCCAGGTGGCATGAGCCTCCGCCTGCTGCCCGAGACCATCGGCGAGAAAAAGCCGTTTCAGCAATGGATTGGCATCGCGCCCTTCGCGGCCCACCCGGGGAAGGCTTATCCCCTCGAACAGATGGAGAAGGTCATCGACGGCCTGACTCGCAAGCATCCCTCATGCCGCGTCTTCCTCTTCGGCGGAGGCGACCGGGAACGGGAGCTCATCGACGGGCTCACCAAGCGCCACCCCAACTGCGTGAGCGTCCCCGCATTGCTCCACGGTCTCTCAGAGGAACTCATCCTCATGAGCCACCTCGATGTCATGGTGAGCATGGACAGCGCCAATATGCACTTGGCCTCCCTCGCCGGAACACCAGTGGTCAGCGTCTGGGGAGCCACCCATCCCTATGCCGGGTTCATGGGTTGGCGCCAGTCGGCGGACAACGTCGTACAGCTCGACATGCCCTGCCGCCCCTGCTCCATCTTCGGCAACAAGAAGTGCCTGCGGGGCGACCTTGCCTGCCTGGCAAACCTCGACCCGCAACTTATAATAAATAAGGTGGAAGACAACTTGTAATCACCACCTCTTCCCTATCACGCCATGCTCGCAAGGATGCGAGCATGGCGTTTTTTTTCCCACCTGCCCATCAGACTCCCTCGTCACCCTGTGGATAACCCTGTGGATAAGTGCATGATAAGTGTAGGGATAACACCGTGGATAACCTCCTTGTTATCCACACCCCCTGGTCCATGACCTCGGAAAGGTGGATATCCACAGGGTTTTGCAAAAGAAGCCAACCATTTTTCCACAGTTTTTCATGGGGAAAAGATATAAACTTATTAACTTTGCATCCCAAACAACAATTGTGGATAAACCGCTAAGGAATTGAAAATCAACCGAAAGATATGATTTGGCATTGTGGATAAGCCCACAGCTGGTGTGGATAGGCAAAAAGACCCGGAAAAGAG
>DAIOEQ010000184.1:0-5125 GCA_036746215.1 Prevotella sp. | reverse complement strand
TTTCCTCTTCACATATGTCGACCGCCACAGCTCCGACTTCTCTCTCACCCGCCGTGCCAAGTTGAGTGCCATCAAAGGTCTGTTAGGCTCCGACATCAATCTCGATGACATTCTGATATGACAGCGAAGACCCCTCATACGCACCTCGTTCACGCTCAGCGCACTCAAGGAAGCATGACCGACATGACCGTGGGCTCACCCGCCCGCGGCATCCTTCGCTTTGCCGTGCCATTGGTGCTGGGCTACATCCTGCAACAGATGTACCAGGTGATTGATGCCGCCATCGTGGGACGCTGGATTGGTGTCGACGCCCTGGCGGCCGTGGGAGCCTCGTCCAGCGTCATGTTTCTCATCATGGGCTTCTGCAATGGCTCGTGCGCTGGCTTCGCCATCCCTGTGGCCCAGGCCTTCGGCGCCAAGGACTATGTCAAGATGCGCAGCTATGTGAGCAACGCCGTGCGCATCGGCGTGGTTTTCGCCGTGGTCATCACGTTGCTCAGTTGCGCCTTCTGCTCCCGCATCTTGGGCATTGTCAACACGCCCGCCGACATCTTCCACGACGCGTGGATGTTTCTCTTCCTCCAGTTCCTGGCCATCCCCTTCACCATCGCCTACAACCTGCAGGCAGGCTTCATCCGCGCCTTGGGCGACAGCAAGCACCCGTTTTATTTTCTCATCTTCTCGTCGCTGTTCAACATTGCGCTCGACATGCTGCTCATCCTCGCGCTCGGCATGGGTGTCACGGGTGCCGGCCTGGCCACGCTCTTGGCCCAGGCGTTCTCATCCTTGCTGTGTTATGGCTTCATCCGCCGCAAGATGACCATCCTCATCCCGCAAGGCGACGAGCGGGCTTACGACAACAAGCGCATCTCCATCCTGCTCAACAATGGGGTGCCCATGGGCCTCCAGTTCTCCATCACGGGCATCGGCATCATCATGCTCCAGAGCGCCAACAACGCGCTGGGCACCGTCTACGTGGCATCGTTCACGGCCGCCATGCGCATCAAGTATCTCTTCACGTGCGTCTTCGAGAACATCGGCGTGGCCATGGCCACCTATTGCGGGCAGAACATCGGGGCCCACGAGATCGGGCGCATCCAACGCGGCGTGTTCGACGCGGTGCGCGTCATGCTCGTCTATTTTGTCATCACGCTCCTGCTCATCTATCCTTTTGCCGACTACATGATGGCCCTATTCGTCGACTCTTCTGAGCAGGCGGTCATCGCCAACGCGGCGCAGTTCATGCGTGTGGCCAACTATTTCTATCCGGCCCTGGGGCTGCTCACCATCCTTCGCTACAGCATCCAGGGATTGGGCTACAGCAATCTCTCGATGCTCTCGGGCGTCATGGAGATGATGGCGCGCTGTGGTGTCAGCCTCTGGCTCGTGCCCGCGCTGAAGTTCACGGGCGTCTGCCTGGGCGACCCCGTGGCATGGGTGGCCGCCGACGTGTTTCTCGTGCCCGCCTTCTGCCTGCTCTACCGTCATCTGAAAATCAATAACCAATCATATACCATCAACAAATGAAACGACTCATTCTATCCATCGCCATGGCGCTGACGGCCTTCGTCAGCATGATGGCTTCCCACACTGTCACCCACGAGGGTGCCTGGTGCTGGTTTGCCGACCCTCGCGCGCTCCACTATGAGAACGCCAGCGGCACCATCAACGCCTCTTACATTGGCTACATCGACATCCACGGCAACGTCAAGGCCGCACAGATGGACTTCGTCCACAACCGCCGCACGGAGGTGCTCGTGCGCTCGGCTTTCCAGCCCGACGACCACAACAACCCCACCTTCATCGTGCTGCCCGACGAGCGCGTCATGATCTTCTACACCCGCCACACCGACGAGCCGAAGATTTGGTATCGCGTATCGGTGAAGCCCGGAGACATCTCAGAGCTGGGTGAGGAGAAATTCATCAGCGTGAAGAACAACACCACCTACCCTTCTCCCTTCATCCTCAGCGACGACCCCTCACACATCTACCTCTGTTGGCGTGGCATCAACTGGCACCCGACGATGGCGCGCATCACCATGCCCGACGCCAACGATGACGTGACGGTTGACTTCGGCCCGAAGCAGATTGTGCAGTCAACGGGCGCAAGGCCCTATGCCAAGTACCAAAGCAACGGTAAGGACAAGATATACTTGGCTTACACCACCGGACATCCCGACAACGAGATGCCCAACTGGCTCTACTTCAATGTCATCGACATCAACAAGGGCAAGGGCCCGATCCTCCGCGACATCAAGGGCAAGAAGCTCACAACGGTGGCCGACGGTCCGTTCAACGTGAACAAGACAAGCAGCTACCTCTCACAATATCCCAACACCGTGGTCGACCACAGTGACAACGTGCGCAACTGGGTGTGGCAGATCGCCCTCGACAAGGAAGAGCGCCCGGTCATCGCCCTGGTCCACATCGACAACGCCAAGACCTCTCACGTCTACCACTACAGCCGCTGGACGGGCAGCGCCTGGCGCGACACGTGGGTGCAATACGGCGGTCACGCCTTCCACCAGAACTGGAACCGGACGGAGCGCTGCTACAGCGGCGGCATGGCCATCGACCCCGACAACATCAACGATCTCTACCTCTCCATCCCCACGACCAACGGGGCTTACGACAAGGACGGGATCTATGAGATCTGGAAATACACCATCGCCGATGACGGAACCATCGCCTCGACAAAGCAACTGACCAGCGGTTCGACGAAGAACAACATGCGCCCGTTCATCCTGCCGGGCTCAGCGAACAGTCCGTTGCGCCTGACATGGATGCACGGCGACTACTATTACTGGATGGTAAACAAAAACTATCCCAAGGGCTACCCCACCAGCATCGTCTGCGACTACGACCTGCCCGAACAACCTGTGAACCTCACCGACCAACAACTCGACAAGGCCGATGGCAACGCCACGTTCTCCGTGGCTGCCAAGCTCCATCAGCAGGCCACCAGTGAGCTGGCCGACTCGGCATGGCTCATCAGCGGCGACAACCTCACGGTGGGTCTCACCGCCGACAACCACCTCTTCGTGAACATGAAAGTGAACGGCGAGACCATCGAAAAGGTGAGTTGCAATCTCTTCAACACTTCCGACAACTGGGCCATCAGTTCCACGGGCACTTCCGGCGACACCCATCTCACGCCCATCACCGACGCGCTCATCACCGTCACCTACGACGGCAGCGAGCTGCGCCTCTATCGCAACGAGCTGCTGGAGCTGTGCGTCCCCGTCAAGGGCCTGACGCTCAGTGGCGCCAAGGACGGCAAGCTCTCAGCGGGCCTGCAGCTATGGGGCCGTGCGCTCAACCAAGACGAGGTGGGCGCGCTGCGCACCCAGATGGTCGCCTCGCTCATCAGCGTTCCCGACACGGTGCGCACCGACCTGGTGTTGCCCCAGACCGTGCAGGGCCTGCCCGTGACCTGGAGCAGCAACAACACGGCGGTCATCGCCGACAACGGTCTCGTCAACCTGCCCAGCGAGGAGACACCCGTGACGCTCACCGCCATGGTGGGCGGCAACACCGTGCGCTGGCAGACTGTGGTGATGCCCCGCTCGGTTGAGAAGAACCTGGTGGTCAATTACACCTTCGACAAGGCCGACCTCGCCGCCGACAACAGTGTGGCCGACCATAGCGGCCACGGTCTCGCCCTGGCCGTGAAAGGTTCAGCGCAGGTCGACGGCACGCTCAACCTGACGGCCAACCGCCCTACGGCGTTCGCCACCAATGGCTACGCTGTGGCGCCCGCGGGCCTTATGGGCAAGTTGCGCTCCTACACGTTCATGTTTGACGCCAAGCTCAACGGCCGCGAGAAGATGCCGCGCTTCTACGACTTCGGCTCAGGGTCGGGCAACAGCGTCTTCCTTCGCCTGACAGCCGCCGGCAACTACTCGGCCGGCAGCAAGATGGGCGGCGGCCAGACGCTCATGGTGGAGTCGTCACAGGTGATGCCACTCGGCAAGACGGTGCGCCTGGCCGTGACATTCAACGCGGCTGACCACAACCTCACCATCTACGCCGACGGCGAGAAGGTGGCCGAGGGCACCAATGTCACCTACGAGCCGTGGCAGCTTGTGGCCCAGGCGCAAGACACGCGCAACTACATCGGGCGCACACAGTGGTGGGACAACAACACGGACAACGGCGACGTGGTGGGCACCCTCGACAACTTCCGTCTCTACGACATCGCCTTGACGCAAGCCGAGATTCAGCAGGCTTACACGCCGACGGCCATCAAGGCCATCACCAAGCGCAAGCGCTCCGCCCGCCACTACACGCTGGGCGGACAGCCTGTCGCCTCGTCGGCCAAGCTCCACGGCATCTACGTCGCGCAAGGCCGCAAATACCTCGTGCGGTAAGCCGACCATCATCCAGCCTTTAGGCCGACACGCCCCTCCCAAACAACGCGAGCGCCCGACTGCCAGATAGCAGCCGGGCGCTCATTGTTTCCTCACGTTCTCTTCGCCTGTCTTCTCCTTATTCGCCTATCTTCTCCTTGATCTCCTGGAGATTGATTTTCTTGCGCACCTTCACGCGGTCGAAGCCTTGGCCATAGACACCGATGACGGCCGACTGGGCCACGAAGGCGTTGGGGTCTATCTCGTCGATGAGGTCGAAGATGAAGCTCGACTCACTCTTCTTGGCGATGCAGAAGATGACCTTGATGCCTTTCTTCGTGTAGAAGCCGTTGCCGTTGAGCGTGGAGCAGCCACGGTCGGCTATCTTGTTGATGGCCTCGCCTATCTCCTGGTACTTGTCTGAGATGATGAAGAACTGCACACTTCGGCGCAGCGAGTTGACCACATGGTCTACGCAAAACGAGATGATGAAGAGCAACACATAGCCGTAGAGCACCTTCTCCCAGTCGCGCAGCACGACATACGACGACGTGATGATGGCCAGGTCGCAGAAGAGGATGATGTGTCCCAGCGACACGTCGCGATACTTGTGGATCATGGCCGCCACAACGTCGGAGCCCCCCGTGGAGCCCCCGGCTGAGAGGCCGAGGCCGACGCTGGTGCCCATAAACACGGCGCCCACCATGCAGGCCATGAACTTTTGGTCGGCGAGCAGGTGCAGGCCGGGCGGCATGATGCCCTGGAGCACCGTGGAG
>DAIOEQ010000183.1:3764-5135 GCA_036746215.1 Prevotella sp. | reverse complement strand
TGCTCACCAACTTGGGTGCCGCACACCAGGAGAATTTCCAGTCGATGGAAGAGAAGTGCCGTGAGAAGCTGGTGCTTTTCCACGACGCGGAGGTCGCCGTTTATGACGGTGACGACGAGCTCGTCACCTCCGTCTTTGCCACGTTCGACTACAAGGGCGAAAAGCTCTACTGGTCGCGCAAGGACAAGAAGGCACCCATGTTCATCAAGGCTGTGGAGAAGAAAGAGTCGGCAACCACGGTCACTTATGTCTACAAGGGTGGAGAGGAGAATTGGTTTAGCATCCCCTTTATCGACGAGGCCAGCGTGTCCAACTCGCTGGTGTGCGCCATTGTGGCCTTGCGCTTGGGCGTCACGCCCGACCAACTTGATGAGCGCATGCAGCAACTGGAGCCTGTGGCCATGCGCCTTGAGGTGAAAGAGGGCCGCCATGGGTGCACGCTCATCAACGACTCTTACAACTCAGACTTCAACTCTCTCGACATAGCGCTCGATTTCATGAACCGTCGCCCCGACCACAAGGGCCGCACCCGCACGCTCATCTTGAGCGACATCATGCAGAGTGGCGTGGCCCCGGCGCAGCTCTATCGGGAGGTGGGCGACTTGGTCCACAAGCGTGGCGTGGAGAAGTTCATAGGTATCGGCCCGGTGATTTCGGCCCAAAGGGATGAGATTAAGGTGGCTGACAAGTCGTTCTTCGCGACCGTGACCGACTTCATTCATAGCGACATCTTCCAAGGCTTGCGCAATGAGGTCATCCTCATCAAGGGCGCACGCCAGTTTGGCTTTGACCGCATCACCGAACTGCTGGTGCAGAAGGTGCACGAGACCGTGCTCGAAGTGAACCTCAACGCCGTGGTGAGCAATCTCAACTACTATCGCTCCTTCATGAAGCCCGAGACCAAGCTTGTCTGCATGATCAAGGCCGACGCTTATGGGGCGGGCAGCGTGGAGATAGCCAAGACCCTGCAGGACCATCGCGTTGATTACCTGGCTGTGGCTGTGGCCGATGAGGGCGCCATGCTGAGAGGCAACGGCATCACCAGCAACATCATGATCATGAACCCGGAGATGTCAGCTTTCAAGACCATGTTTGACAACGACCTGGAACCGGAGGTCTACTCGTTCCGCCTGCTCGACGCCCTGGTGAAGGCCGCTGAGGCCGAGGGCATCACGGGCTATCCTGTCCACATCAAGCTCGACACGGGCATGCACCGCCTGGGCTTCGACCCTGAGCACGACATGGATGAGCTCATCAAGCGCCTCAAACGGCAGAACGCCATCATCCCGCGCTCGGTGTTCTCCCACTTCGTTGGGTCCGACAGCGACAACTTCGACGATTTCTCCGCCCACCAGTTTGAGCTCTTCGATA
>DAIOEQ010000183.1:0-3754 GCA_036746215.1 Prevotella sp. | reverse complement strand
CGATAAGGGCAGCCGCCAGTTGCAAGCAGCCTTTGACCACAAGATCCTCCGTCACATAGACAACTCCGCAGGCATCGAGCACTTCCCCGAGCGCCAGCTTGACATGTGTCGCTTGGGATTGGGCCTGTATGGCATCAACCCGCGCGACAACTCGGTCATCAACAATGTGTCTACGCTGAAGACCACCATTCTCCAGCTTCGCCATGTGCCGGCTGGCGACACGGTGGGCTATAGCCGCAAGGGCACGATAGACCATGACAGCGTCATCGCCGCCATCCCTATCGGATACGCCGACGGCTTGAACCGTCATTTGGGCAACCGCCACTGCTATTGCCTGGTCAACGGCCAGCGCGCCGAGTATGTCGGCAACATTTGCATGGACGTGGCGATGATTGATGTCACGGGCATTGACTGCAAGGAAGGCGATAGCGTGGAAATCTTTGGCGACGACCTGCCCGTCACCGTGCTGAGCGATGTGCTCGACACCATTCCTTATGAGGTGCTCACGGGCATCAGCAACCGCGTCAAGCGTGTCTACTACCAAGACTGACGCCTGTTGCGGGCCTTTTCGGACAAATAGCGACATTTTAGGCCTGTTGGCCTAATTTATTAGGCGATACGGCGCAGATTTACAAGTTTTTTTTGTAAATTTGCGCCGTATCATATTTTAGAATCTACCTATACTGATTCGCATTTTGACAATAACAACGTATGGAAAATGTTTTTACGTATATCATCAGCTTGGGAGCAAGCGTGATGATGCCTATCATCTTCACCATCATTGGTCTGTGCATAGGCATGAAGTTTGGCAAAGCCTTGAAGTCGGGGCTCTTTGTCGGAGTGGGTTTTGTGGGCCTGGGCATCGTCACGTCCTTGCTCACCACCAATTTTAAGGACCCGCTTGACCTCATCTCAAGCCTCTATCACCTTGACCTGAAGGTGTTCGACATGGGTTGGCCGGCTGCCGCTTCGGTGGCCTATAACACTGCCGTCGGGGCTCTCATCATCCCCGTCTGCCTGGGCGTCAACCTGTTGATGCTGGTCACTAAGACCACCCGCACGGTGAACATCGACCTTTGGAACTATTGGCATTTTGCCTTCATTGGCGCCGTGGCCTACTTTATCTTCGACAAGAACCTTGTTTGGGGCTATGTGGCGGCCATTGTCTGCTATGTCATCACGTTGGTCGTTGCCGACCGTTCGGCCCGTAAGTTCCAAGGTTACTATGAGGGCATGGACGGCATCTCCGTGCCGCAGCCGTTCTGCCAGAGCTTCATCCCCTTTGCCCTCTGCATCGACTGGCTGCTTGAGAAGATACCGGGTTTCAGCAAGCTCGACATCGACGCCGAAGGCCTGAAGAAGAAGTTTGGCGTGCTGGGCGAGCCTCTTGTGTTGGGTGTCATCGTGGGCATGCTCATCGGTGTTGTGGCCCAGCTCGACGTGAAGAAGATACTCGCCCTGGGTGTGACGATGGGAGCCGTGATGGAGCTCATCCCTCGCATCACCAAGCTCTTCATCGACGGACTGATGCCCATCTCAGAGAAGACCAAGGAACTGGTTGACCGCCATTTCCATGGCAAGCAAGTGTTCATCGGCATGAGCCCTGCGCTCGTCATCGGCCACCCCACAGCGTTGGTCTGCACGCTGTTGCTGATACCTGTCTACTTGCTCATCTCCGTGTTCCTTCCTGGCAACCAGTTCTTGCCCTTAGCCTCGCTTGCGGGCTTGTTCTATCTTTTTCCCTTGATGTTGCCGTATACCAAGGGCAACGTGGTGCGCACGTTCATCATCGGATTGGTGGCATTGGTCGTCGGCCTGTGGTTCGTCACGGCCATGGCGCCCGACTTCACGAGTGCCGCCCAAGCCGTCTATGCCTCTACCGGAGACCAGGCGTCCAAGGTGCCTGACGGCTTCATGGCGGGCAGTATGGACTTTGCCAGCTCGCTCTATGGCTTTGTCATCTATGCCGCTTGCAAGTATGGCAAGTATGTGGGCATCATCGCTCTCGCCGTGGTGGCTTTGGCCATGATGGTCTGGAACCGCCTGCTCATCTCGCGTGAGGAGCGTGAGGCCGCAGAAGATTTGCTCCAGTCGCGCGACGATGCGCAATGAGCGTTACTGTGAATCAAGTTAAACAAACATCATAAAAATGAAGAAAATCATTCTTACCGCAGCCCTTTGCTGCTTCGTCCTGTCGGGTTTCTCGCAGGAGTGTTGTTCCAAAGGTTATGAGGTGAAGGCCGAAAATGCCTACACCCACTACAATGTGCGTTGGGCCACAGGTCCTGAGGATGCCAAGCATTACACCACCGACCGCCTGCGCAAGGAGTACCTCATCGAGAAGGTGTTCGCCCCCGGTGAGGTCAACTGGACTTACACGTTCTATGACCGCTTCCTGATTGGTGGCGCCGAGCCTACTGCCACGCCGCTGAAGCTCACCTCCATCGCCCCTCTCTACGTTGACGAGAGCAAGGGTACGAATGGCCGCAACCTTCTCGACAACCGCGAACTGGGCATCATCAACATCGGTGGTGAGGGCACGGTGACGGTAGACGGCAAGACCTACACGCTGGGCTTCCAGGACGCCCTCTATGTGGGCCGTGGCGCCAAGGACATCGTCGTGGCCAGCAAGAACGCCGCCGAGCCTGCCAAGTTCTATCTCAACTCAGCCTGCGCCCATGTGAGCTATCCCACCAAGAAGGTGACGCTGAAGGAGGCCAACAACATCAAGGCCGGCAAGATGGAGGAGTCTAACGACCGTGTCATCCACCAGATGATCATCGACGGCGTGGCAGGCGTGCGCACCTGCCAGCTGCAGATGGGCATCACGGAGCTCAAGCCGGGCAGCGTCTGGAACACCATGCCGGCCCACACCCACTTGCGCCGCATGGAGGCTTACCTTTATTATAAGGTGCCCGAGGGGCAGAAGATTCTCCACGTCATGGGTGAGCCCCAGGAGACGCGCCCCATCTGGATGAACAACGAGCAAGCTGTGATTGCCCCGCAGTGGAGCATCCATTGTGCCGCCGGCACAAGCAACTACACCTTCATCTGGGGTATGGCGGGCGAGAACCTCGTCTACACCGACATGCAGGTGGCCCCCATCCCCTCACTCGAGTAATCGCGCAGAGGATGTGTCGACATCACCTTCTCCGCCCGCGGGTCCAATGGATTCGATGGCGGAGGGTGTTGCCCACACATCCTCTTACCTTTTGCAGGCCTCGCCACCGGCCTAAGGCGGCATCATAAAAACCAAATCTACTTGTCAAAATGCCTATCACTAAAACCAAGATTTCCCAATACCGTTGGGTAATTTGCTCCATGCTCTTCTTCGCCACGACCATCAATTACATGGATCGTCAGGTGCTCTCGTTGACATGGAAAGACTTCATTGCGCCCGAGTTCCACTGGAGCGATGCCGACTATGGCAACATCACGGGTGCTTTTTCCTTTTTCTACGCCTTGTTCAGCTTGTTTGTCGGCAAGTTCATCGACCGCTTGGGCACCAAGCGCGGCTATCTGATTGCCATCTTCGTGTGGTCTCTGGGCGCTTGCCTGCATGCCGTGTGTGGCTGGGTGGCCATGCAGTATGTGGGTCTCGCCAGCGTGGAGGCCCTGCGTGCCGTCAAGGCCGGTTCCCAGATGGCGCTGATGATTTCCACCGTGAGCGTCTATCTCTTCATGTTCTGCCGCATCGTGCTGGCGGCTGGCGAGTCGGGCAAGACCAACTACGGCACACGCATCACCCAGAACG
>DAIOEQ010000182.1:0-5188 GCA_036746215.1 Prevotella sp. | reverse complement strand
GTTGTCAGCGTCGGCCTTGGGAGCGTCGGCCATGATGGCGCCAATCTTCAGTGCGCAGGCCAAGAGCACACTGGTCTTGAGACGAATCATCTCAATGTATTCACGTTCCTCCACATCGTCGCGAGTCTCAAACTCCATGTCATACTGCTGTCCCTCCCCGATTTCCAGGGCCGTCTCGGTGAACGTGTCAAGTACAGGTTTCAGTTTGTTGGTAAGCCCTGCGGCCATGCGTTGGTAAGAGAGCACGAGCATGGAGTCGCCCGAGAGGATGGCGGTGTTGGCATTCCAGCGCTTGTGCACCGTCTCATGGCCTCGCCGCAGGTCTGCGTTGTCCATGAGGTCATCGTGCAAGAGCGTGTAGTTGTGATAAGTTTCCAGCCCAATGGCCTGCATCAGAATGCGCTCAGGGTCATCCTTAAAAAGGTTGTAGGCCATGAGCATCAAGGTCGGCCTGATGCGCTTGCCACCCATCGAGAGGGCGTAACGCACGGGCTCGTAGAGGCTCTTCGGCTCACGTTCATAGGGCAAATGCTCCAGAAACTCATTGATTTTTTTCAAAAGTTCATCGGCAGTAAACATCATGATATTATCTTTGTTTGAATGAATGTCACAGTTGGAAATTGACGGGTACGGCAATCATCGTGCGGCAGGGCTTCTCGTCCATGATGCCCGGCTTCCACTTGGGCATCATGCGGATGACGCGGAGGGCCTCTCGGTCAAGCGAAGGATCGCACGACTTCTCCACCTTCGGACTGGCGATGGTGCCATCCTTGTTGACAATGAACGACACGACCACCTTGCCCTGTATCTTCTGGGCTTGCGCGTAAGGCGGGTACTTCAGGTTCTTGGTCAGCCATTTCATGAACTCAACGATGCCACCGGGAAACTCCGGCAGTTGCTCCACCGTCCGGAGCACATTGCTATTCTCGTCAACGGGAGTCTGCGGCAACGCCTCTGTCACGTTGGCGTCTTTCTGCACGCCCTCGCCATCTCCGATGACCAGCTTGCTCGTCACAGGCGCGATCTTCTCGCTATTGTCTGTGGCCTTGTCGCTTTCCTGCACCTTGTTGGTAATCGATTTCGAGGCGGGAGCGGGTGCCGCCGATATCATGTCATGCTTGTCCATGGCCGGCATAAGGGCTATGTCCTCCGACATGTCATCGAGTAAGTCATCATCGGAGCCCCCACTGTTGGGACGCACCGTGAACTCCATCGCGACAAAAAACAGCGCAAGCGATACGATCAGGCCCAACAGGAAAAAGCCTGTCCGCCTGCGCTCCAAGTCTGCGCTAATGTTTTTTTTGATTTCCATGGCCAAACAATAATCTATCTCGGCAAGCGTTATCTATACGATAATTGCGATGCAAATTTACAGCAAATCTTGAAAAAAGCCGTATCTTTGCCGAATAATTAGAGAAAATAAATGAAAAAAGCCGTTTTTGCCCTTCTGTTAGCACTTTCGTCGCTGGCTTCCCACGCCCAGGACGAGAGCCAAACAGGATACAATTTCCTCCGGCTGCCCGTCAGTGCTCACGCTGCCGCCTTGGGAGGCGACAACATATCGCTCATCGAAGACGACGAGACCATGATATTCCACAACCCCGCCCTGCTGTCCTCGGTCACCGACAAGACCATCGACCTCAACTACATGAACTACATGTCGGGGGTCAACACGGCCAGCGCCGCGTTCAACCGGGTGGTCAAGGAGCGTGCGTCATGGGCGGTAAGCGGCCAATACCTGGACTACGGCAAGATGAAGGAGATGAGCGAGAACAACGTACAGACAGGTGAGTTCTCGGCTCGCGACATCTCCATGGCCGGCTATTTCTCATATCTTCTCACCAATCATCTCGCTGGAGGCATAGCCGCCAAGTTCATCACTTCATTCATCGGTGATTACTCATCGGTGGGCTTTGGCGTGGACCTGGGTCTCAACTACTATGACGACAAGCACAACTGGTCAATCTCCATGGTGGCCAAGAATCTCGGTGGACAGCTCAAGGCTTACAATGAGACTTACGACAAAATGCCCCTCGACGTGCAGATAGGCGTATCGAAATCCTTTGCCACACTGCCCTTGCGTCTTCACGCCACCCTCGTTGACATCAATCACCCAAAATACAAGGCCATCAATCATCTCGTCATCGGTGCCGACTTTCAGCTTTCCGACCAGTTTTGGTTGGGCGGAGGCTACAATTTCAGACGGGCCGACGAAATGAAAATCCAGTCGACTGACAAGAAAAGCAGTCATGGCGCAGGCCTGTCTTTTGGCGCAGGCCTCAATCTCAACCGCTTCAAACTGAACGTAGCCTATGGCAAATACCACATCTCCAGCAGTTCACTGCTTCTCAATGTGGGCTACGTCCTATAACCATCGAAATCATCAAAACAAACAATATGAAAAAGATTGTGATAGCCATCGACGGCTTTTCCTCGTGTGGAAAAAGCACAATGGCAAAAGACCTGGCGCGCCGCATCGGCTATGTCTATGTGGACACAGGCGCCATGTATCGCGCGGTGACGCTTTTCGCCTTGCGCCACGGCCTCTTCAACGAAGACGGGACGGTGAAGGCTGACGAGTTGGAAAAGCTCATGCCAGAGATGCGCATTTCATTTCAACTGAATGCGGAGACGGGTCGTCCCGACACCTATCTCAACGGCACTTGTGTGGAAAAGGACATCCGGGGCATGGAGGTCAGCTCACATGTCAGCCCCATCGCCGCCATTCCGTTCGTGCGCAAGTCACTGGTGGCCCAGCAGCAACGCATGGGCGACGAAAAAGGCATCGTCATGGACGGACGTGACATAGGCACTACTGTCTTCCCTGAAGCGGAATTGAAAATCTTCGTCACGGCCTCGCCAGAGGTGCGCGCCCAGCGACGCTACGATGAGCTGAAAGCCAAAGGGAACGCCGCAGACTTCGATGCCATCCTCAAGAACGTGCAAGAGCGCGACTATATCGACACCCATCGCGAGGTGTCACCCCTGCGCAAGGCCGATGACGCTTTGGAACTCGACAACTCACACATGACCATAGACGAACAAAACGCATGGCTCATGCAGCAGTTTGAGAAAGCCACCAAATAAGCCTGTCTCACCAAACGTAGTCTCGAGCTGCACATAGGCAAAGGAAGGCAACCTCCCACCCCGCTCACTTTTGCCCACGAAAAATCCCCGGAAACATCCGTCATGATGTTTCCGGGGATTTTTCGTAGGGGTCAAGGTCTCACGCTTGTCCAAGACCTTATCGGGAATTCGGAGTTACTTCTTGACGCGAGTGGCCTTTATGAAGAACGCTATCAGCATGACATAAGCCAAGAGCGACACGGCCTCCGACAGCGGGTTCTGCCACCAAGCGTCGGCCACAGAGCACTCTATGCCACCAAACTTCATCAAGGCGGACACCACACCCATCAGGGCGCCACCGGCAATGAAGCCACTGGCGATGAGCGTGCCTTTGTCCACACGCGCCTTGTTCTCCTCGGCGTTCTTGGAGCGGCTGCCCACAAACCAGTTGACGGCGCCACCGATGAGCAACGGCAAGTTAAGTTGGATGGGGATGAACATGCCCAAGGCGAAGGCCAATGCCGACACCTTGCAGCGGTCGAGCACCAAAGCGATGACAGCGCCGATGCCATAGAGCAACCAGGGCGCGCCCTGTCCACTCATCAACGGCGAGATGACGGCGGCCATAGCGTGGGCCTGGGGAGCGGCCAGCGCATCACCCTTGAAGCCATAGGTCTCATTGAGCAACATCATCACGCCTGCCACGGTGGCCGCCGAGACAACGGTTCCGAGGAACTTCCAACCCTCCTGCTTCTTGGGAGTGGTGCCCAACCAATAGCCAATCTTCAGGTCAGTGACAAACGAACCGGCCATCGACAACGCCGTACAGACCACACCGCCCATGAGCAGCGCGGCAAGCATGCCCGCGTTGCCCTTCAGTCCGACGGCCACCATGACCACCGAAGCGAGGATCAAGGTCATGAGCGTCATGCCCGACACGGGGTTGCTGCCCACAATGGCAATGGCATTGGCGGCGACAGTGGTGAAGAGGAAGGCGATGACAGCCACCAACAACACGGCTACCGTGGCATGAAGCAAGTTGAAGTTCATCACTCCGAAAAAGAAGAAAGCGTAAATCACCAACAGTGTCAGCACGCTGCCGATGGCGATGACCTTGAAGGAGATGTCGCGCTGTGTGCGTTGCACCTCAACCGAGTCGGGGCTCTTGCCCTTCATCTCACGGGCGGCCAATGACACCGCACTCTTGATGATACCCCAGCTCTTCACGATGCCAATGATGCCGGCCATGGCGATGGCGCCAATGCCCATGCTGCGCGCATAATTGGTAAAGATGTCCTCCGGACTCATGCTGCCCACGGCGGTGGTAATGTTGGGATCCCATTGGTTGAGCACGGTGTCGGGGAAGATGACGGCCAACAAGGGCACAACGATCCACCACACAAACACCGATCCGGCACAAATGATGGCGGCATACTTCAAGCCGATGATGTAACCCAAGCCCAACACGGCTGCGCCCGTGTTGACCTTCACCACCAACTTGGCCTTGTCGGCCAGGTCTTGTCCGAGACCTATCATGCGCGAGGTGACATTCTCGTTCCACCAGCCGAAGGTGGCCACGATGAAGTCATAGAGACCTCCTATCAGCCCGGCCACAAGCAATGGCTTGGCCTGCGAGCTGCCCTCGCCCCCCGACACCAGTACCTGTGTGGTGGCAGTGGCCTCCGGGAAGGGATACTTTCCGTGCATGTCCTTCACAAAATACTTGCGGAAGGGTATCAAGAAGAGAATGCCCAAGATGCCACCAAGCGCCGCGGCGATAAATATTTTCAGGAAATCGGCCTGAAGGTCGAGCATGTAAATGGCGGGCATGACGAAAATGCCTCCAGCCACGACAGCGCCCGAACAGGCGCCTATGCTCTGGATAATGACGTTCTCACCAAGCGCGTTCTTGCGGTGTGTGGCTGTGGAGAGGCCAATGGCGATGATGGCTATGGGGATGGCGGCCTCGAAGACCTGGCCCACCTTCAAGCCCAGGTAAGCGGCGGCGGCCGAGAACAGCACCACCATGATCAAGCCCCATGTCACCGACCAGGGCGTCACTTCGCGGTAGGTCTTGCCAGGCGCCATGATGGGCTCATAGGTCTCGCCGTCTTTCAACTCG
>DAIOEQ010000181.1:0-5189 GCA_036746215.1 Prevotella sp. | reverse complement strand
CGTTATCCTCAAAAATCAGTAACGCTTTAGTAACGTAACCCTGTCTCAAACTGGCTTTTTCCTTGCTTTTGTTGTCTTTACAGCAACGTGGTTTCGTCATTCTAATTCAGTCATTCTCAACGATTTTGCTTCAAACTTTACTGGTTTTCAACTTTTATGTGCATAAGATAGGCTGCACTCGGCAATTTGAAAGCAAGCTTTATTGCGCTCGTTTGCACTATTTTGCGCAGATGTAGGCCACATCTGCCAACGGGGGCTCGTGCCTCTCATGGCGCTCGCCGGCGCAAGCCCGTGTCACGGCGAAGGCCCATTTGCAAGGACAAAGGTAAGAATATAAACTCAAAAATGAAGGTCAACCTCAAAAATAATTATCTCCTCGCCGCCTGTGTGTTGGTGCTGCTGCTGGTGTGCTGGATGAGTGTCAACGCTCCTATCCGCTTCGAGCGCGAGCAGGCGCAGCGCGAAACGGTCGTCAAGGAGCGCCTCCTGGCCATCCGGAAGGCCGAGGAGCGATACCGCAAACAACACGGCGCATACACAGGCGACTGGCAGACGCTCATCCGGAGCGGTCTCCTGGCCGACTCCCTGCAGTATGTGCCCTACACCGACAAACGCCGTTTCTCGCTTGCCGCCACCACCACAATCGGCAAGAGCGGACGGCAAATACCGCTCATGGAGTGTGGCGTCACCTATGATGTCTACCTGCAAGACCTCGACAAGCACACCGTGTCATCGCTCATGGAGGATGCCAACGAGGCCGGGCGATACCCCGGACTGAAGATAGGTGACATCAGCGAGCCCAATGGAAACCACGGAAACTGGGAATGACCCAGCCACAATGACCCTAACGATAACATGAACATCCTACCCAGAATAACCATCCGCGTGAGCAAAGGCTCGCTCGCTTTCGCCATCGCCGATGACAAGTCGGTGGCGCAAGTGGCCTTTGAGCCCTACACGGCGAAGAGCGGCGTGTCGATGGCGGCCAACCTGCGCGACGCCTTCAAGACGGCCAACCTGTTGCAAGCGGCCACCAGTCGTGCCTTGGTGCTCGTTGACACACCTACGCTGCTCATTCCCATCGAAGAGTATCAGGAAGCCGACGCCGACACGCTCTACCACCACTGCTACCCCGACACCGAGGGGTCTGTCGTCATGAGCAACGTCTTGCCCGACATGAACGCCATGGTGCTCTTCGCTGTCAACAAAGACCTGAAGATGGTGGTCGAGGACCACTACCAGGACGCGAAGTTCTCGGCGCTCATGCGTCCCGTGTGGAGCTACCTCCATCACCGCAACTTTATCGGCAACCGGCGCAAGCTTTTCGCCCATTTCCACGACGGGAAGATGGAGGTGTTCAGTTTCGAGCGCAACCGGTTTATCTTCGCCAACAGTTTCGAGGCGAAGCACACCAAGGATGTGGTCTACTTCATTCTCTTCGTGTGGAAGCAACTGGCGCTCGACCAGAAGAAAGATGAGCTTTACCTCTCGGGCGCCATCACTGCCCAGGAAGAACTGACCCACATGCTACGCCTCTATGTGGCGAATGTGTCGGTGGTCAACCCTTCCGCCGACTTCAACCGCGCGCCGCTCACCCAGGTGCGTGGCATCACCTTCGACTTGCTGACCCTCTATCTGTCTTGACATCCCAAACGCTCCAGCAAAATGAGAATAATCACAGGAAAATACAAAGGACGCCACTTCGACATTCCGCGCACCTTCAAGGCACGCCCGACAACCGACTTCGCCAAAGAGAATGTCTTCAACGTAATCAACGGATACATGGACCTCGACGGCGCAAGTGCGCTCGACCTCTTCTCGGGCACCGGCAGCATCTCGCTGGAACTGCTCTCAAGGGGATGCTGCCGTGTGGTGAGCGTGGAGGCCGACCGCGACCACGCGCGCTTCATCAGTCAATGCATGAAGAAGATAGGCGCCGACAATGACGTGCTCATCCGTGGTGACGTGTTCCGTTTCCTCAAGTCGTGCAACGAGCAGTTCGACTTCATCTTTGCCGACCCGCCCTATGCACTTGAGCAACTGCCCACCATCCCCGACCTGGTCTTCGAGCACGGACTGCTGAAAGACGGCGGCCTGTTTGTCTTTGAGCATGGCAAGCAATACGACTTCTCCGACAACCCCCACTTCCAAGACCACCGCAGCTATGGAAGCGTCAACTTCACGCTGTTCCAATAAGCCACGAGGAGCGGGGCGAACGGCAATCGCAAACACACCCCGAAAAAGAAAACACAAAAAAAGAGCACCAAGACATTTTCTTGATGCTCTTTTTTGTGCTTTGTTATGACAAGGCCTTAAGCCTCTTCCTCCTCCTCGCTGTCCTCAGCGACGAAGTTCTTCAGGTCGTCGGCATCGAAAGCCATGACATAGGCGGCATGGCCCACGACTTCCTCCTCGGCGGCGCGCACATAGACCTGCGCGCTCTTGGCGAAGAGCTCGGGAGCCTTCGTGGCGTCAGAGAGGATGAGCAGCGACATGATGACGTCGGCTGTCATGTCATAGAGACGGCGAGCCAGGAAGTCGTGCTCGGCCTGGTTGCCCGACGCCTTGACCTTCTCGACGGCCTCAGCGTAGCGGTCGGCCATCTTGGCGACACGCTCCTTCAGCGGGAGAAGCTCCTCAGCGACCTCCTCGGTCAGCATCTCCTTGATGATGTTGAGATAGGTGCCATTGGTGATGTAGCGCACGGCGGCCACCACCTGGAGCTGTGTCGTGCCCTCATAGATGGAGAAGATGCGGGCGTCGCGATAGAGGCGCTGGCTCTTGTACTCCATGATGAAGCCCGAACCGCCGTGGATGGAGATGGCGTCGTAGGCGTTCTGGTTGGCATACTCGGAGTTCATGCCCTTGGCCAGCGGTGTGAAGGCGTCAGCCAGTCGGCTGTACTGTTTCATCTCCTTGCGCTCCTCGGGAGTGAGCTTGCGGTCGCGGGCGATGTCCTCCAGGGCCTTGTAGATGTCGACGTAGCGAGCGGTCATGTAGAGCAGCGAGCGGCCTGCGTCGAGCTTGGCCTTCATGCGTGAGAGCATGTCGTAGACGGCGGGGAAGGTGATGATCTTCTTGCCAAACTGCTCGCGCTCCTTGGCGTAGGCCAGGCCCTCGTTGTAGGCTTCCTGCTCCACGCCCACCGACTGCGCGGCGATGCCCAGGCGGGCACCGTTCATGAGGCTCATCACATACTTGATGAGGCCCAGGCGACGGTCGCCGCAGAGCTCACACTTGGCGTTCTTGAACACCAGCTCGCAGGTGGGTGAGCCATGGATGCCGAGCTTGTTCTCGATGTGGCGCACGGTGACACCGCCATCGCGCTTGTCGTAGATGAACATGGAGAGGCCACGTCCGTCCTTGGTGCCTTCCTCCGAGCGAGCCAAGACCAAGTGGAGGTCCGAGTCGCCATTGGTGATGAAACGCTTCACGCCGTTGAGGCGCCATGTGCCGTCGGCGTCCTGTGTGGCCTTCAGCATGACGCGCTGCAGGTCAGAACCGGCGTCGGGCTCGGTGAGGTCCATCGACATGGTCTCGCCCTCGGAGATGCGGGGAATGTACTTCTCCTGCTGCTCCTTGGAACCAAACTCATAAAGGGTGTCGATGCAACTCTGCAACGACCACACGTTCTGGAAGCCCGCGTCGGCGGCCGAGATGATTTCCGACAGCATGGAGAACACCGTGTTGGGCACGTTCAGTCCTCCAAAGCGGCGTGGCATGGAGATGCCCCACAGGCCCGCCTTGCGTGTGGCGTCGAGGTTCTCATAGGTCTTGCTGGCGTAAATCATGCGCCCGTTCTCCAGGTGCGGCCCTTCGAGGTCTACGCTCTCCGAGTTGGGCTCGATGATGTTGGCAGCCACGTCGCCCGTGATGTCGAGCAGGCGCTTGTAGTTCTCAATGGCGTCAGCGTAGTTGACAGGAGCGTCGGCGAACTGGTCCTTGTCGGCGTAGCCTCTCTCCTTCAGCTCCACGATGCGCTCCATCAAGGGGTGATGGAGGTGGAATTCTATCTCAGGATGATCACTATAATAGTTTGCCATAATTATATTCTTTGTGTCGCCGGCGCCGTCTCCCCGGGTAAGGGGCGGCTCCGGCTGAGTCTTTTATTTTGAGTTCTGTTTGTAGTACTTAATCATCTTCGGGACGACATCCTCCACATTGCCCACGATGACGTAGTCGGCAATCTTGTTGATGGGAGCCTCCGGGTCGTTGTTGACCGAGATGATGATGCCGGCGTCCTGCATGCCGGCTATGTGCTGGATCTGTCCGGAGATGCCGCAGGCGATGTAGACCTTGGGGTGGACGGTGACGCCCGTCTGTCCCACCTGGCGGTCGTGGTCGACCCATCCGGCGTCGACGGCGGCGCGGCTGGCGCCCACCTCACCGTGGAGCTCCTTGGCAAGCTGGAAGAGCATGTCGAAGTTTTCCTTGCTGCCCATGCCGTATCCGCCGGCCACGACGATGGGTGCGGCCTTCAGGTTGTTCTTGGCGGCCTCCACATGGCGGTCGATGACCTTGACGACATAGTCGACCTCGGGCACATACTTGGCCACGTCGGGGTAGACCACCTCGCCCTTGGCCTTGCCCTCATAGATCGCTTTCTGCATGACACCGCTGCGCACGGTGGCCATCTGTGGGCGATGGTCGGGGTTGACGATGGTGGCGACGATGTTGCCGCCGAACGCGGGACGGATCTGGTAGAGCAGGTTGTCGTAGTGCTTGCCCGTCTTCTTGTCGTCGTAGTCGCCGATCTCGAGCTGCGTGCAGTCGGCTGTCAGGCCGCTGGTCAGCGACGATGACACGCGCGGGCCGAGGTCACGGCCGATGACGGTGGCGCCCAACAGCGCCACCTGCGGTTTCTCCTCCTTGAAGAGGTTGACCAGGATGTCGGTGTGAGGAGCCGACGTGTAAGGGAAGAGCCCCTCGGCGTCGAAGACGAAGAGCTTGTCGACGCCATAGGGCAGGATTTGGTCTTCCACCTTGCCCTTGATGCCTGTACCTGCCACCACGGCGTTGAGGTCCACGCCCAGCTGGTTGGCCAGCTTGCGGCCCTTGGTGAGCAATTCCTGAGATACCTCGGCTACAGTAGTGCCTTCAATCTCACAATATACAAAAACGTTGTTCATATCTACTTTAGGTGGGTTCTATAAATTAGCTTTGCCAGATTTTGAGGCTCTTTTTGAGGT
>DAIOEQ010000180.1:4456-5205 GCA_036746215.1 Prevotella sp. | reverse complement strand
CCTGCAAGATGACACGGCTGACGCCACAGTCCAGACCACCGACGACGGCCCCACGTTGCCCTTCTTGCGTTGTTTCACCTATCGGCAGACGTGGTCGTTCATCATGGGCAAGTTCATGACCGATGGCGTGTGGTGGTTCTATCTCTTCTGGGCCCCCGCCTACTTCTCCGACCAGTTTGGCTATGCCTCCAGCACCTCCATGGGCCAGTGGCTCATCTTCGTGCTCTATCTCATTGTCACCGTGCTGAGTATCGTGGGCGGTTACATCCCCAAGTTCTTTGTGGAGCGCCTGGGCATGGAGCCCTATTCGGGCCGCATGCGCGCCATGTTCATCTTCGCCCTTCTGCCGTTGCTTGCCCTGGTGGCACAGCCTTTGGCCTCATGGCAGGGCAGCCCCATTGATCCGGCCTGGTGGCCGGCCATCATCATCGGCCTGGCGGGAGCTGGCCATCAGGCTTGGTCGGCCAATCTCTATTCCACCATTGGCGACATGTTCCCCCGTTCCGCCGTTGCCACCATCACTGGAGTGGGCACCATGGCGGGTGGCATCTCCTCATGGGCCATCAACACGGGGTCGGGCTATCTCTTCAATTACGCCCAGCAACAGGGTGCCGCCTTCACGTTCCTGGGCTTCGAGGGCAAGCCTGCGGGCTACATGATTGTGTTCTGCTTCTGCGCCGTGGCCTACATGGCCGGCTGGATTATCATGAAGACCCTGGTGCCTAAGTACAAGCCCATTATAGGGTAAA
>DAIOEQ010000180.1:0-4446 GCA_036746215.1 Prevotella sp. | reverse complement strand
AAGCCGACGAATGTCCTTTAGGCACTTGTCTTGCCACGATTCGGCATCTATCCCAAAAACTTTGGCTGTTTTCCTGTGTTTCTTGGGTGTTGCTTTTCGTTTTCCTGCCTCAGGGATGAGAATTGCTTCTCCAGATTACCATTTCCGGAGACCCCTGTTTTTTCAGAATAAAGCCAACAAACCACAGTCTCAAAAATTCTCTCTAATCCTCCGTGGCATCCTGCCGCTTGATGGCTTCAATCCTTTGTCGCTGGTCAAGGGAGGACGTTGGCGCCTATTGCCCGTCCTGTGGCAGGAAGCCCTGGCGGCGCAGCGCCTCCATCATGCCGGCTGACATGGCCTCATTGTCCTTGCGCGTATAGCGCAGGTCGGTGTAGACCTGCGCCAGCGTCTCCTTGTGGTTGATTTCCACAAAGTGCTGGTTGACGGGCAGGCTCTCTTTCTCCTTGTAGAGCGTGTCGATGGCCTGTGGCGTGTAGTCATGGTAGGTTTCGTCGTGGACGATGGCCTGCAGGGGCAGGCGGTCGCTCAGCTCGGGCTGCTCGTCGGGCCAGCCTAAGGTGATGGTGGCCACGGGAAACACCAGCTGTGGCAACTGGAGCGTGTCGATGATGAGCTGGGGCTGGTAGACGGTGGTGCCCAGGAAACACAATCCCAGCCCCTGCTCCTCGGCCAGGTTGCAGAAGGTCTGGCAGAAGAGCAACGCGTCGGTGGCGGCGTTGACAAAGCTCAGGAAGTTGTCGTAGCCTGGTGTAGCCTTGCGGTTCTCGGCCCATGCGGTGGTGCGACGGAAGTCGGCGCAGAAGGTGAGCACCACTGGCGCGCCGCAGACCATCGGCTGGTTGAAGTGGGCTGGGGCCAACTTCTCTTTCATCTCTTGACTCCGTGTCACGACGACACTGTAGAGTTGCAGGTTGCCCATGGTCTGTGTGCGCTCCGCTTCGGCCAGCAGGCTGTGGAGCAATACGTCGGAAACGGCCTTGTCGGCATATTTCCGGATGCTTCGGCGTGTATCTAAGTTTTTCATTTTTTGTTTGTTTTGTTTAGCGCAAAGATATGGAAAATTATCCGAAAAGGAAATGTTTTCCGCTAAATTCATCCGTCGGGTGCGCCTTTTTCGCAAATCTTTTGTAGTTTTGCAAAATAAAGTTCCAACAAACAGAAAACAACTCATATCATGGAAAACCAACCGACCTATTCCTACGAGGAAGCCTACGCTGCCTCGTTGGCCTATTTCGACGGCGATGAGCTGGCCGCCCGCGTGTGGGTGACCAAGTACGCCATGAAAGACAGCTTCGGTCATATCTACGAGAAAAGTCCGGTCGACATGCACTGGCGCATAGCCCGCGAGGTGGCTCGCGTCGAGGCGAAGTACCCCCATGGGCTGAGCGCCCAGGAGGTGTTCGACCTGCTCGATCATTTCCGTTACCTCATCCCGGCGGGCAGCCCCATGACGGGCATCGGCAACAACCACCAGCTGGCGTCGCTGAGCAATTGCTTCGTGATTGGCGTGGAGGGCGACGGCGACTCCTATGGCGCTGTCATGAAGCTCGATGAGGAGCAGGTGCAGCTCATGAAGCGACGGGGCGGTGTTGGCCATGACCTCGATGCCCTGCGCCCCAAGGGATCGCCTGTCAACAACTCGGCACTGACGAGCACCGGCCTGGTGCCGTTCATGGAGCGATACAGCAACTCCACACGTGAGGTGGCGCAAGATGGCCGGCGTGGTGCGCTGATGTTGACCGTGAGCGTCAAGCATCCCGATGCGGAGAGTTTCATCGACGCCAAGATGACGGAGGGAAAGATTACGGGAGCCAACGTCAGCGTGAAGATCGACGATGCCTTCATGCAGGCTGTCGTCGACGACAAGCCCTATTTGCAGCAGTTTCCCGTAGGCGACAAGAAGCCGAAGGTGAGCCGCGAAATCTCGGCACGCACCCTGTGGCGCAAGATTGTGCACAACGCCTGGAAGAGTGCCGAGCCCGGTGTGCTCTTTTGGGACACCATCCTCAAGGAGAGCATCCCCGACTGTTATGCCGACTTGGGATTCCGCACCGTCTCCACCAACCCCTGTGGCGAGATTCCCCTCTGTCCCTATGACAGTTGTCGGCTGCTCTGTCTCAACCTCTACAGTTATGTGGAGAACCCCTTCACGCCTGCCGCGCGTTTCGACTTCGAGAAGTTTGCGCGCCATGCCCAGTTGGCCCAGCGCGTCATGGACGATATCGTCGACCTGGAGATGGAGAAGATAGACCTCATCCTGGAGAAGATAGACCGCGATCCGCAAGGCGACGACGTGAAGCGCACGGAGCGCCAACTGTGGGAGAAAATCAAGCACAAGAGCGGGCTCGGACGCCGCACGGGCGTGGGCATCACCGCCGAGGGCGACATGATAGCCGCCATGGGCCTGCGCTATGGCACCCAGGAGGCCACCGACTTTGCCGTCAGCGTGCAGAAGACGTTGGCCCTCAACGCCTATCGGTCATCAGTGACGCTGGCTGAGGAACGCGGAGCCTTTGCCATCTATGATGCGCAGCGCGAGGCCGCCAACCCCTTCATCGCCCGTCTGCGCGAGGCCGACCCGAAGCTCTACGAAGACATGGTGAAACATGGCCGGCGCAACATCGCCTGCCTCACCATTGCCCCGACAGGCACCACATCGCTCATGACGCAGACCACAAGCGGCATTGAGCCCGTGTTCATGCCCGTCTACAAGCGCCGGCGCAAGGTCAACGCCAACGACAAGGACGTCCATGTGGACTACGTGGATGAGGTCGGCGACTCGTTTGAGGAATACATTGTCTACCACAAGAAGTTCTTGGAGTGGATGAAAATAAACGGCATCGACACCAGCAAGAAATACACCCAGGAGGAGATTGACGCCCTCGTGGCACGCTCGCCCTACTGCAAGGCCACGGCCAACGATGTGGACTGGCTCATGAAGGTGCGCATGCAGGGCGCTGTGCAAAAGTGGGTGGACCACAGCATCTCTGTCACCGTAAACCTGCCTGGCAGCGTCGACGAGGAGCTGGTGAACCGTCTCTATGTGGAAGCCTGGCGCTCGGGCTGCAAGGGTTGCACCATCTATCGCGACGGAAGCAGGTCGGGCGTCATGGTGTCGGCTGGTAAGAAAGACAAGAAGAAACGTCAGGAGGCACCGGCGCCCATCGCCTCGCCTGTCATGCCGCGCCCAGCGGTGCAGGAGGTCAGGCCGCAGGAACTCGATTGCGACGTGGTGCGCTTCCAAAACAACCGAGAGAAATGGGTGGCCTTCGTGGGCCTGCTCAATGGCTATCCGTATGAGATTTTCACGGGCTTGCAAGACGACGAGGAAGGCATCGTGCTCCCCAAGACGGTCACCAAAGGCAAAATCATCAAGCAAACCAACGAAGACGGCACCCACCGCTACGATTTCCAGTTTGAGAACAAGCGGGGCTACAAGACCACCGTTGAAGGGCTGAGCGAGAAGTTCAACCCCGAATATTGGAACTACGCCAAGCTCATCTCGGGTGTGCTCCGCTATCGCATGCCCATCGACCACGTCATCAAACTTGTCGGGTCGCTGCAGCTGAAAGACCAAAGCATCAACACATGGAAGAACGGTGTGGAGCGCGCCTTGAAGAAATACGTCACCGATGGCACCAAGGCTGCGGGCCAGAAGTGTCCCGTCTGCGGACAGGAGACGCTGGTCTACCAGGAGGGTTGCCTCATCTGCACCAATTGTGGCGCCAGCCGTTGCGGATGAGGCGACGTGTGGCAGGCCTGTTCACTCAAGGAAGAGATTATGAAACTGAAAGACAGTTATATCCAGCTTCGCGGCTTGCGCTTCCACGCTTATCATGGCGTGGCGGCGCAAGAGCGACTCGTCGGCAACGACTATGAGGTCGACCTGCGCTTGCGTGTGGATGTGGAGAGGGCCGTGCAGAGCGACAATGTGGCCGACACGGTCAATTACGCGGAGGTCTATGAGGTCGTAAGCGAGCAGATGGCGACCCCCAGCGACCTTGTGGAGCATGTGGCAGGGCGCATTGCCCAAGCTGTGCTCGACCGGTGGCCGCAGGTGACCGATGTGGTCATCGTCCTCACCAAGCGCAACCCGCCCATGGGCGCCGACTGCCAAGGCGCTGGCGTTGAGCTGCATGTGGGCCGATAGGGCCTTTGCTTACAAGACTATACGTATTAAAGAAAAACGCCCAGACTCACGTCTGGGCGTTTTCGGTTTCAATCTATTTGAGTAGTTAGTTTGTATGTAGTTTTCTCTTCGAAATCGGTTTCTTCAATTAGCTTTTGCTTGATGCAAAGGTAGCGATAATTCTGTTTTGTGACCAATTTGACCAAATCTTTTGCGCAAAAATCTGCGCAAACGTTTGCGCAAATGTTGCATGACGGGAGGGAATTGCGAGTTCCCCCAGTGGGCAAAACGTAAAAAATGGTGCCCGGTAAGTG
>DAIOEQ010000179.1:239-5220 GCA_036746215.1 Prevotella sp. | reverse complement strand
AACATTACCGCATTAAAATTGTGTTACTCTTCATAATTAGCGTGTCTGTCACTCCCGCCAATTGTTAAGCTATGCTATAATTTAAGGTGAAATGCGGATATTAGGGATAATTCTTTGTAACTTTACAGAATGAAGCGGGCCGTCGGTCGCAGGGGGCGACGTGACGGGCCACAGGAGGGGCACGCCCTGTGACAGGGAAGCTCCGCGCCAAACAATAGTATACCTATGCTCAGACAAACCGAACCGATCCATTACGAAGTGGGCGAGACCTATGTCTTCACCGTCCACACCTTGCATGATGACCTCTGCGACCTCGTCGACCCGGCGGGCCTGCACGTCTACCTGAAACACACCGCCGGCCTCAACCTCACGCGCGGCCAGGCCCTGCGCTGCCGTGTGACAGCCCTGGGCCAGTATCGCCCGAAGGTGGAGCTCGACGAGGAGGAGGCACGCGCGGCGCGTGACAGCCGCGTGACGCCGGACGCCGTGGCGGCCCTGCTCGACAGCGTGCGCGGCGACTGGGACGGCGACGGCTTCACCGACCTGCTCCTGATGAGCGAAGTGGAGGACAGCACCTTCGCCACCTCCTGCCGCGAGTGGATAGAGCGGTTGCAGGCGTCCAACGTCGACCTCGCCACCGTCCGCCAGGCCGTGACCCGCTTCATGGAGGAGACCGACTTCTTGGGCCTCTGCAACGCCAACGAGCGCGACACCTACCAGCAGCGCCTCACCACGGCCATTGACACGCTCGACAGCTATGTGCGCGCCCGCGCCCTGCTCGACGACGGCAGCGCCCCCCAGTTTGTCGACCACTTGCTCGACAAGCTCGACAAGACGGGCTACGTCTACCAGCCCGACACCAATTTCCGCATCCTCTCCTGCCTCTTCCTCTCCGACCACAGCCTGGTGGAGAACAGCATCGGCCGCCTCTTTGACGTGGTGCGCCGCTGGCCGCTCGCCATCTGGACCAAGCCCCCGTTCAACGACGCCCTGCTGCGCACGCTGGAGCTCTACGTCGACGACAACATCGACCGCGTGGACCGCGGCGCCGACAACGGGCGTCTGGTGCGCAACCTCATGCAGGCCCTGAGCATCCTGCTCCTGCTGGCGGCGCAGTCTGTGGACGCGGACACGCCGCTGCCCGACGAGCGCGTCATCCTCTCGCGCCTGTGTGTCATCTCCACCTATATTGATAATTACAACAACAAGGGACTGCTCAACGTGGCCACGCAGAGCCTGTTGGGCACGAGCTACTATCATCCCAAATACACGCTCGGCGAGACCGCGGGCGACCATGTGGCTTATGCCCTGAAGCGCAGTCCCGCCTCCGTCGCGTCGTGGCCCGTCGGCACCGACAGTTGTTTTCTCGACGGCCATGTCAGCCTGCGTGTGGGCGCCGGAGGCATCACCGTGGAGACCGACGACCCGAAGGCCAAGACCGTGCTGCCCGACCAGCTCGGCCTGTGGGGCCACCTGCAGGTGGTGGCCGACCGCCGCGCCATGCCCTCGCTCTCGGGCGACATCACCGTGAAAGACAGCAAGCGCCTCTGGGAGGCCATCGAGCATGAGCTCGCCACGGCCAACGCCTCGAGGCCCGCGCCCCAGTCGGCCCTATCCCCCCATGCGCCCGGCAAAAGCCTCTACGGCGTGGGCGACACGGTGACCATCAACGTGTTGCGCGTGGAGGAGGGCGAGGGTGACGACGACATCCTCCACTGCGCCCTTGAGGGCGAGAGCCAGGAGTGCGGCTATCTCTATCTCCACGACATCATCGGCTATCTCAAGCACGTGCCCGTGTGGATGTTTCTCGACTCCTACAACCGCCCCCTGCCGCTCAAGGCCGTCATCCTCGACAGGGAGACCGACGGGCAGTTCCACTTCTCCATGGTCGAGCCCCTCAAGGACTATGTGTGCAGCAACTACACGCCGGGCGACAACGTGGTGTGCTCGCTTGGCGTGGTGCGCCTGGCCAGCTCGACAAAGCCCTATGTGCCAGGCATCAGCGAGTATGGCGAGAGCGTCAGCCTGAAGGGGCCCTTCGACGAGGACCTGCAGCGCGGCGACCTGGTCAACGCCACCTACCTGGGCAAGGCCGACGGCACGTTCCACCTGGTCTGCCAGATAGAGAGCCGCGCCGAGGGCGAGGTCGAAGACCCGATGCGCCGCTTCCACAACCTGCTCCTCGACTATGCCGCGCCCTACGAGGATGAGGAACCCAAGCCCGCCGCCCCCGCGCCGCAGGACACGACCAGCGACATGGAGACCGACGCTCGCCTGCTCGACGCCTCTTACGTGAAGGAGCTCGTGCGCATCCTCGACCGCATGGCGGCCATCGACACCGACTATGTGCGGGCCTACAACTACATCGCCTTCGCCCGCGTGCTCTGCCAGATGCTGCCCGACGGCAAGCCGCGCGCCGACTACTACCGCGGGCGCAAGCAGCTCATCGAGATGCTCTACGACTTCGCCGTCAACGACACGGTCGACGCCGCACAGCTCGACCGCCTGCAGAGCGAGGAGGGCGAGCTCTTCGCCGACGACACGCCCCTGCGCGACAAGCTCCAGCAACTGCGCATCATCAGCTACATGGGCTACCAGGCCCACGACGACGAGTTGCAGCGACTGCGCTCCACCACACAGGGACTGACGCGCGAGATGGCGTCTCTGGCCATGGCCTACAACATCCTGCGCGAGAACAACATGGAGCCGCAGGCCAACGACATCCTCAACCGCATCAAGAACGCCTTGCGCCTCAACGGCTACGAGTCGCACCTGAAGACCTACGGCGGCGGCATCGAGTCGCAGACGGTGGAGTTCAAGACATCCATCGTCTATCCGCCCAACAACGACTCCTTCCCCGACATGAACCGGCAGATGAAGACCATCCTAACGGTCATCGCCGCCTTCCTCAACGCCGACGGCGGAACGCTCTACATCGGCGCCAACGACAGCGGCGCGGGCGTGGGTGTCTACGACGACCTCTGCTACGAGGAGTTCCACGGCGACAAGGACAAGTACCAGCGCACGGTGCTCGACGGCGTGGCCCTGACCTGGGGCAACAACGTGGCGTCCTACGTGAGTGTCTGCTGGGACACCGACAACACGAGCGGCAAGGACGTGCTCGTGGTGACCGTCACGCCCTACGCCCCCGGCGTGGAGCTCGACGGCGCCTGGGTCTACCGCAACGGCAGCGGCAACCGCCACCTGACGAAGACGGAGTTTGAGCAGTACAACGCGCGTCGACTGGCCCGCCAGGCCGGCCCCGTGGCGACGGCGACACCAGAGACCCCCGGCGCCATCCCTGCCGTGACGCCAGCCGTCCCCACCCCACCGACGCAGTCGCAACCAGCCACCCAGCCCACCCCCACGGCTCCCGCGGCACGCCCTGCCGACAGGCGGCCCCGCCTGCAGACCAGCGCCTACCGCAAGAACGTGCTGGTCAACTATGAGGAGGGCTTCCTTCCCTACGAGGCTTGCCTGAAGTTCATGGCGGGCGGCAAGTTCTGCAAAATCACCGACTACGACTACGACGACACCACCGAGCTGACGCTCCCCGTCTACGAGGACGACCTGCGCGACCACTTCCTGCTCCTCGGCTATGAGGACGGCACCGTCGGCAAGGTGCCCATCCGCGAGCTGATGAAGTTTGAGGACTACAAGACCTACAACCGCTACAACGGTTCGCCCCTGCTCTTCGCCGCCATCGCCACCAACGACGACGGCCTGGTCAGCGTGTCGCGCGAGAGCAAGAGCGGCGAGCGCGTCATGGTGCGTGTCGACACCATCGGGCGCATCGACGAGTGCCGCCTGGCCAACCGGGGCATGCGCCTGGCCAACGAGGGCATCGCCGAGCGAGCCTTAGGCTACGAGATCGTGCCTGCCGCCGGCCTTGCCCAGACGAAAAACATCCTCGACCGCGACGCCCGCACGCTGGGCCTGCCCCTGGCCACCATGTCCGATGAGCTCCGCAGGGCAATCCCCCTGCCGAAACTGTAGCGTCTTCCATCTTGCGCTATCTTTGCAAAAAACATTTCACTATGGCAGCACATCATTTCACCGCCAGCTACTTCCGAAACCATCAGGCGCAATTGTTCGACCTTGCCGACAAAGGCGAGCAGATCATCATCAACCGAGGGAAAAAGCGAGCATACGCCCTTGTACCCGTTGATAAAGACGACATAAGAAAATCGTGCCACGCGGTAAGCGGTTTGGCACTAACTTTGCAAAGCGAAAACTTAGAGAAATAAAAAATCAAGCGATCATGAAAAAAGTATTTTTAGCAGTTGCGGCTGTCGCAGCCATCACGCTGAGCAGCTGCGGAGGTAACAACAGTAAGGACGCAGTGGCCACCGACAGCGTGGCCGCACAGACCGACACCACCGACACGACGGGCACCGCCAGCACAGCCGCGCTGAGCCAAGAGACCAGCGCCACCGTCAACACGCTGACCGCCCAGGCCACCCAAGCCCTGCAAGCCAAGGACTCCAAGACGCTCACCACCACGCTGGCCACCCTGCAAGCCACCTACAAGGCGCTGGTCAACGCCGGCAAGCTGGAGGAGGCCAAGGCCTACGGCGAGTCGGTCAAGCAGTTCCTGGCGCAAAACGCTGAGAGCATCAAGGCCGTGACCAGCGGCAACACCACCATCGCCAGCCTCGTGAAGGGCATCGAGAACCTGCCCACCACAGCCGCCACAACCGCCGAGGAGGCCAAGCAGGCCGTGAAGGACGATGCCGTGAAGCTCGCCGCGCCCTACATCCAGAAGGCCGCTTCTGCCGCCGCCACCGCGGAGGCTGCCAGCGCCGCGCTGAAGGCCGCGCCCGCCGCCGCCAAGAAGCTCGTGGAGAATGCGCCCGCCGCTGCCAAGGAGGCCGCCAAGACCGCTGCCACCAATGCCGTGAACAACGCCAAGACGGCCGCCGAGAACAAGGCCGCCGCCGAGGTCAACAAGGCTGAGGCCAAGGCTGCCGAGAAGGTGACG
>DAIOEQ010000179.1:0-229 GCA_036746215.1 Prevotella sp. | reverse complement strand
CCTGTTTCTCCACTTTTGTACAAAACAAGGCCGCTGAGAAAATCAAGGAAGGCCAGAAGAAGGCCAACGACAAGGTGAACGAGGCCGCCGGCAAGGCCTTGAAGGGTCTCGGCCTCTGACGGCTGGCCTGACAAGCGACACTCGGTGCGGCCTCCTAACCGCACCCTAAAGAACAGAAGAGGGGATGTGCAGGGATGCTTGAGGCATCACCGCACATCCCCTCTTTTAG
>DAIOEQ010000178.1:1122-5228 GCA_036746215.1 Prevotella sp. | reverse complement strand
GTGCTAATTATAGTTCTTTGTCTTTGTAATTGTTTTTAGGTTTCGCTTTGCTGAGTTTCACTTGGTGAAGCATGGCATGGACTTTCCCCAACGTTGCGCATTTCGCTCTCGAATGTGTCGTTTTGTTATGGTTTGTCCATAATATGAATGTTTTTTCTTTCAATTTGTTTGCGAAACGCAAAGAATGTGCATAGATTTGTTGCAGGGTTGACCAAAAGTCATTACCTTTGCATAGAATTAAGAGAACAAGTAGTTATGAAACATCCATTGAGAAGTGCAGTCTGTACGGAAGGCAGACGTATGGCGGGTGCCCGTGCGCTTTGGGTCGCAACAGGCATGAAACACAAGCAGTTCGGGAAACCCATTATTGCCGTAGTCAACTCGTTCACGCAATTTGTTCCAGGTCACACGCACCTGCATGAGATTGGACAAATAGTCAAGCAAGAGATAGAGAAGATGGGTTGCTATGCAGCCGAATTCAACACAATCGCCATTGACGATGGCATAGCCATGGGACATGATGGCATGCTCTATTCTTTGCCTTCGCGCGACATCATTGCCGACTCGGTGGAATACATGGTCAACGCGCACAAGGCCGACGCCATGATTTGCATTTCCAATTGTGATAAGGTGACGCCAGGCATGCTGATGGCGTCCATGCGCCTCAACATCCCCACGGTGTTCTGTTCAGGCGGCCCCATGGAAGCTGGTCGTTGGCGTGGGCAAAACGCTGACCTCATCACCACCATGATTGCCGGTGCCGACAAAGAGGTTAGCGATGCTGACCTTCAGCAGTTGGAACAATGTGCTTGCCCTGGCTGTGGCAGTTGCTCCGGCATGTTCACCGCCAACTCCATGAACTCACTGACAGAGGCTATCGGACTGTCGCTTCCTGGCAACGGGACGATACTTGCGACCCATGCCAACCGCATTGAACTGTTTAAGCAAGCTGCCCGCCAAATCGTGAAGAACGCTTTGGCTTATTATGAGGATGGCGATGACACTGTGCTCCCGCGCAACATCGCAACGCGTGACGCTTTCCTCAATGCCATGACGCTTGACATCGCCATGGGCGGATCCACCAATACAGTGCTTCACTTGTTGGCTGTGGCGCAAGAAGGCCAAGTTGATTTCAAGATGAGTGACATCGACCAGTTGAGCCGCAAGGCACCTTGCCTTTGTAAGTTGTCGCCCAACACCCAAAAGTATTCCGTCCAGGAATGTAACCGTGCAGGCGGCATTCTTGGCATTCTGAACGAGCTGAACAAGGGCGGACTGATTCGTGGCCACGTGAAGCGGGTGGATGGCATGACACTTGATGAGGCCATGGCGAAATATGACATTACAGGCGAGGCCATCGACCCAGAGGCCGACCGCATCTACCATAGCGCTCCCGGTCGTGTGTTTTCCACGAAGATGGGCAGCCAGAACGAGCAGTGGCCCAGCCTGGACACAGACCGTGCCAATGGTTGTATACGCGACTTAGAGCACGCCTACACGAAGGATGGCGGTCTCGCCGTGCTCTTTGGCAACATTGCGCAAGATGGTTGCGTGGTCAAGACGGCAGGCGTGGCTTCTGAGCTTTGGCATTTTGAGGGTCCGGCCGTCGTGTTCGACTCTCAGGAAGACGCTTGCGAAGGCATCCTGGATGGCAAGGTCAAGTCAGGCGATTGTGTTGTCATCACCCATGAGGGTCCGAAGGGAGGCCCAGGTATGCAGGAAATGCTTTATCCCACATCTTATATCAAGAGCCGTCACTTGGGCAAGGAATGCGCCTTGATTAATGACGGCCGTTTCTCCGGCGGCACCAGTGGCTTGAGCGTTGGCCACATCTCGCCCGAGGCCGCTTCGGGTGGTAATATCGGTAAGATCAAAGATGGTGATATTATCGAGATTGACATCCCCAACCGTTCCATTAATGTCAAGCTCAGTGATGAGGAGCTGGCGGCTCGTCCTCAGCAGCCTCTGCGTCGCCACCGTGAGGTGAGCAAGGCTTTGAGAGCTTATGCTCAGAGCGTCAGCTCAGCAGACAAAGGTGGTGTGAGAATCATTGACTAAGTAACTTATGGCAGAAGAGAATATGAAAGAAGTGCCCTGGGCGGGAATTCGCATAGGCGAGGAATGCACAGGGGCGGAGATACTGATGCGCGCTCTGTATCAAGAGAATGTGCATACTATATTTGGTTACCCGGGTGGTGCGATCATGCCAGTCTATGATGCGCTTTACACCTACACACGCAAGCGGGACCCTTGGTTCCACCATATTTTGGTGCGCCATGAGCAGGCTGCTGCCCATGCCGCGGAAGGGTTTTCTCGTGTGAGTGGTGAGGTTGGTGTGGCCATCGTCACATCGGGACCTGGTGCCACCAACACGCTGACAGGCGTGGCCGACGCCATGATGGACTCTACGCCCATCGTGGTCATTGCCGGACAGGTGGGAGTGGCCTCGTTGGGCACAGACGCTTTCCAGGAGGTGGACCTTGTGGGAATGGCACAGCCCATCACCAAGTGGAGTTATCAGATACAACGTGCGGAGGATGTGGCCTGGGCCGTCAATCGTGCCTTCTACATCGCGCGCAGTGGCCGTCCTGGCCCTGTGGTGCTCGATTTCCCGCGCAACGCCCAGACTGGCAAGGCCAAGTGGATGCCCGGTAAGGCGGACAAGGTGAGGTCTTACATACCTTATCCCGAGGTGAGCCAGGAGGCTGTGCGTAAGGCTGCAGACATCATCAATGAGGCCAAGAAGCCTTTCGCCCTTGTCGGACAGGGCGTGGAGCTCGGTGGCGCACAAGAAGAGCTCAAGGCTTTCCTTGAGAAAGCGGACATCCCCGCCGGTCGCACGTTGATGGGGCTTTCGGCTTTGCCTTCCGACCATCCGCTCAACATGGGTATGTTGGGCATGCATGGCAACTATGCGCCCAATGTCAAGGAGCAGGAGTGTGACGTGCTGATAGCCATTGGCATGCGTTTCTCTGACCGTGTGACAGGCCGCTTGGACAGTTATGCCCGGCAGGCCAAAGTCATTCATCTGGACATCGACCCGACAGAGATTGACAAGAACGTGAAGACGGATGTGGCTGTCATCGGCGACTGCAAGGAGAGCCTGCCAGCCATTACCCGATTGCTTCATGAGGCGTCACACAAAGAGTGGCGCGACTCGTTCAAGCCTTTGCAGCAGGAAGAGCAGAAGGAGGTCATCACGCCTTCCACGCACCCCACGGAGGGACCGCTCCTCATGGGCGAGGTGGTCAACGCAGTGGCTGAGGCCACGGAGGGCAACGCCGTCCTTGTGAACGATGTCGGCCTGAACCAGATGTTCTCAAGCCGTTATTTCAAGTACAAGCGCCGCAGAAGCATTGTCACCAGTGGCGGACTGGGCACGATGGGCTTTGGCCTGCCCGCGGCCGTAGGCGCCACCTTTGGCGCTCCCGACCGCACCATCTGTCTCTTCACGGGTGATGGTGGCTTCCAGATGTCCATCCAGGAGCTGGGCACCATCATGGAGCAGCAGGCGCCTGTCAAGATGATTTTGCTCAACAACAACTACTTGGGCAATGTACGCCAATGGCAAGACTTGATGTACAACCATCGCCATTCGTTCACCCGGATGCTCAATCCCTGTTATGAGGTCATCGCCCGAGGCTATGGCATCTCGTATGGAGTCGTGGTGGACAGGGCCGACTTGCAGGCCAAGATCAGCGAAATGCTCAACACCGATGGCCCCTACCTGTTGGAATGTGCGGTGAAGGAAGACGAGAATGTCACGCCCATGATCACGCCAGGCAGCGCCATCGACGAGATGCAATTGCATTTGGACATTTAAAATGAGAGTAACGATGAGTATGGAGAATAATGAACAAGAAGCGCCCAAGCAGTTTTACACCTTGCTGGTATACAGCGAGAATGTGGTGGGCGTCCTCAATCAGGTGACGGCTGTTTTCACCCGTCGCCAGGTCAACATAGAGAGCCTCAACGTGTCGGCGTCAAGTCTTGAGGGCATCCATAAGTACACCATCACGTGCTGGAGCACTCCCGATCAGATCGTGAAGATCACCAAGCAGGTGGAGAAGAAAATCGATGTCATCAAGGCCAACTACTACACGGAT